>CBKWLJ010000439.1:0-8103 GCA_966675205.1 uncultured bacterium | reverse complement strand
GGAGGACTATTTTCATTCATGGCTGTGAAATTTTTTCATCGGGACTGCCTTCTGACTTACTTTGAAATTAGTATCCAGGTGGACGCCGCCTCACTCCTACTACATTACTCAATAGCTGTGCGATCGCTAATAGCCCCCTATCCCGCCAGCGCTTACCCACGACTTGAATCCCAATCGGTAGCCCTTCCTGACTTTGCCCTACTGGAATGACAACAACCGGATTACCAGTCAAATTAAAGAGGGGAGCATGAGTCAAACCCCAAACATTGTAGGGAAGGATTTGGTCATCGACTGGAAGCTCTTTGAATAAGCTGTCCAGATTGCCTTTGAGCTTGACATGAGGAAACGCCGGGCCGCAAGTCACCGGACACAACCAGGCATCCCACTCCGAAAAAAATGCATCCAGTTGTCCCATCAAAGCTTCCCGATGAGTCAGCGCCTCAACGTAGCACCTCAACTTCAACTTAGCACCTTGTAAAATACCCTGTATCAAAGGACTTTCAGGAAGTAAGCTCCCCATGACGTTAGCGAAGACAGGGGCTAAGACTCGCTTCAGCAAAGGTTCTGCAATCCCTAATTCCGTGCCAACAATTACACCATAGGTTCGTAGTGCTTCGGCAATGTTAAGGTTAGGTGGATGGCAACGCTCAACACGGCAGCCCAAGGCTTCTAGCTCCTGTGCCAGCTTTTCTAGAGTTATTCGGGTGTCGGCAGTCACGGGAACTCCGCCAAAATCATCAGTCCAAGCGAAACGGTAATGGGAAAGGGGAAATTCATCACTCGCTTCTATCGGTGCACTTTGAACCAACCAATCCCGATGATCAGCGCCTTCAATCAGAGACAGACATAACTGAAGGTCTGTAATCGAACGTGCTAACGGCCCTAGCACCCGCAGATGCCGGACGGAGGTAAGAGAACCTGCCTTGCGTCCCACTACCCCAGCATTAGAAACACGGTATTCAGTTGGTTTAAGTCCAAAAATGCCGCACATATGCGCTGGAATCCGAATCGAGCCTCCTATATCCCCGCCTAAATCCAAGGGAGATAATCCCGCCGCAACCGCCGCCGCACCTCCGCCCGAACTTCCGCCGGGAGTATAGGCAAGGTTCCAGGGATTGTTCGTGCGACCAAATACTGGGCTATCCGTCTGAAAACCTTGCGCCAACATAGGCATATTGGTTTTCCCCAAAATGATGGCTCCTGCGGCTCGAAGACGAGCGACAACCGTTGCGTCTTCAGTGGGAATATGATTGGCAAACGCTGGATAACTACTGGTCGTTCGTAGCTGGGCCGTTGCTAAGTAATCTTTAATCGTAATAGGAATCCCGTGAAATGCGCCCCAATTTTCACCTCTAGCAAGTGCTTCGTCAGCTTCCTTTGCCCGTTCTCGTGCGCGTTCTTCATCCAACGTGACGATCGCATTTAACGAGGGATTGTGTTTGACAATTTGCAATAAATGTGAATCTAGAACTTCAACAGCCGAAAAAGTGCGATCGCGAATGCCCTGAGCCAATTCATGAGCCGTTAGAAAAACTAGTTCATTCATATATAAAACCGTTTCTCAAAACTGCCGCGACCAAGTTTTCGGCCAGCGTTCAACGACGACTTTCGTTTGTGTAAAAAACTCTACCGCATCTCGTCCCTGTCCGTGTAAATCTCCATAGAAACTTTCCTTCCATCCACTAAATGGAAAGAATGCCATCGGTGCCGCTACACCAATATTGATGCCAATATTCCCTGCTTCGGCTTCATAACGAAACTGCCGTGCTGCTGCACCACTATTCGTAAACAAACAGGCCATATTACCCCATTGACCACTATTCACTAATGCGATCGCATCTTCAATCGTCTCTAAGTGCATCAACCCTAACACTGGCCCAAAGATTTCAGTCCGGGCAATTTCACTATTGGGGTCTAAATTTTGTAAAATTGTGGGTCGGACAAAGTTACCCTGTTCGTAACCTGTAATCTTGGGGTTGCGTCCGTCTACTAATACTTTCGCTCCTTCATTTGCTCCCTTTTGAATCAACCCCTCAATCCGCGCTTTACTTTGAGAGGTAATCACCGGCCCCATTTGAACTCCCTCATCCAAGCCAAATCCAACGACTCTGGTTTTAGCCGCCTCAGTAATGGCATCTGTAAACGTATGCCGCGCTTCTCCTACCGTAACGGCCACAGATGCCGCTAAACAACGCTGTCCCGCACAACCAAAGGCACTATCGGCAGCGATGCGAGTTGTCATTTCCATGTCTGCATCGGGGAGGACAATAATCGGATTTTTCGCGCCTCCCTGGCATTGTACTCGTTTGCCATGAGAGGCTCCTTTGCTATAAACATACTGAGCCACAGGGGAAGAACCGACAAAACTAATCGCTCGAATGGTTGGATGTTCTAAAATTGCATCGACGACTTCCTTGGCACCATTGACCAAATTCACTACACCTTTGGGTAATCCCGTCTTTTCGAGTAATTCAAAAACTTTTTGTAGCGTCAACGGGACTCTTTCAGATGGTTTGATAATACAGGTATTGCCACAAGCGATCGCATACGGCATGAACCAAAAGGGAATCATACCAGGGAAATTGAACGGAGCAATAATTGCCGTTACTCCCACGGGTTGACGAATCATTATTTCATCAATCCCACGCGCCACATCTTCTGAGTTGTAGCCCTGCATCAAGATGGGAATTCCACAGGCGACTTCTACATTTTCAATGGCACGTCGCCACTCGGCTTTTGATTCCGCATAGGTTTTTCCGCATTCCAGGGTAATGGTGCGGGATAACTCATCAATATGGTCTTCAAGTAAGAATTTGAGTTTAAACAGGTATTGTACGCGATCGGTGGGTGGAACACGTCGCCAATGGGTAAAAGCCTCAGCAGCCGCTTTGGCAGCAACCTCTACATCACTCCTGGGTGAGAGAGGCACCTGAGTCAACACGTCAGCCGTGGCGGGATTCACCACATTCAGAAATTCAGTCGCTTGGGAGATGCACCACTCCCCATTGATGTAGTTAGGTAGGGGATTTTGATAAGACACAGCAGTTGGTAGAGAGAGCATATTTTTAAGATGCTACTACCTTTGTGAGAAGACAGCGCTAGGGTTAATCTTTGTTGGTAAGGCTTGTAGATATTGATTGGCTTAAAAATTCGCAATTCGCAATTCGTAATTGATTAACGTACCCTCACGCCGAGTGTTTTATCCCAATGGAGGAGCTTGTCAGATTTTGGTAAGGGAGCTTCTGGAATTTCGCTTACCGATACACCATACTTCCAGTCGGGTGGGCAGATGGCGATGTAACGAGCATAACCGCCCAAACCGCCTTTAAACTTGGGATAGCCGATCGCAACGAGTGCTCCTTTCTCTGGAACTTGATCTAAATTCGCCACACCTTCAGCTTGAGCATACCCGTTGTGTAAGAGCCAGTACTCACCTTCAAGGGTTGGTGTACTATCTGTATCAAGGGGTTCGTGTCCGTGAAAGAGAATCTTTCGCTGCAAATGTAGGAATTTTAGGGCATCGAGGGAGACACCAGGAAATTGCTTTCTTGTTGCCAGTTCGGGATTGGGCCATTCCTTAGACCAATCAGAGCGTACAAATACGACAGAACCTTCAGGAATTTTGCCATGTTTCTTTTCCCAAGTTAGAATATCCTCGACTTTGAGGTGATAGTTGGGGTCTTTTGCGACTTGATCTTGAATCGGAATGACGACTAAAGGGCGAATCGAATAGGTGGCGGGGAGTTCGTCAATCGCTGGATATTCGGGAGCCCAGTGCGCGGGTGGATCGAGTTGAGTGCCTAACTGATCGGTAGATAATTTGTATTGAGTAGCCTCGAAGCCATCCTCTTTATAGTTGTAAGCTTTTCCTGTATTCGGGTTAAGTGTGGGTGCAAAAGTAGACGCTCCAAAGCCTGCCCAAACTGGAATTGCAGGGGTAATAGTATGGGTAAGGTCTACATACTTGGCTGTTTTGAGCGACTGCTGATAAACCTGCCATAGGGGCGGTTCCGGCTTGGGCTGGGTTACAGCTTTGCCTAAAAACAGTACCGTACTCAAGAGAGTGATGATTAAAAATACTCCGAACTTCTTCATATAGCTTTCTGTTTATTTTGCTTGATTGCAAAATATCAGGAAAATATCCCTTTAATTTTGCCTCTCAATGTAGGATGGGCAAAGTTCAGCAACAATAACATCAGATTTTCCAACTCTAGAGCTTTTGCCAACCCTACCTTTCACTGTTGGGAGTTGAGACAAAACGTAATAGTTCAGTAGTTGCCAGCGCAAAAGAGAAGGGGTACAGCTAGGATTAGCATGGAAAGCAGGTAACTTACTCTGCATTCTGTTTCAATAGAGGAAGTTTTCTCAGAGTAGCTTTGGGGAGAAAAAGATGGCTGTGAATTTGCGGCGACCTATTTTGGTGGGAGGAGTGGGTTTATCCTTGTCGCTCTGGATGTTGCAGAGTTTGCATGAATCGGTGGGGCAACTGGGTGAATTTAGCCTCTTGGGTGCAGTCGCACTGGGGACTGGGTTATGGTTGTTTGGGCAGAAAAGCTCTAAAACTCTTGATTTGTCGCTCACAGCATCGCCCCTAGAGCGGGAAACGGTCGAAAAAGCGATCGCTAAAGCCGAAAGCCTCATCAATCACCTGGAAACAGAGGCGCAAAATCATGAGGCGATTCCCTCGTTTCGGCAGCAACTCGCACAACTTACCACAGAGTTAGACCGGCAAGAGCTGCAACTGGCGGTGACAGGGGGTAAAGGTGTGGGCAAAACTAAGTTGGTGCAAGTGCTCATCTCTAGTTGGTTGCCTCAACAGCAGCAACGTATGGGTATTCAAGAAACACCTGCTTTGTTTGGCATGGATACGGATGTTGCCGCAGAAACGGCGGCAAGGGAAGTTGCTCTGAAATCGGATTTGGTGGTGTTTGTCACGACGGCCGATTTGACAGATACTGAGTTTCAAACCTTGCAGCAACTCAAGGCCACCCATCAACGCATCCTGCTGGTATTTAACAAACAAGACCAATATTTACCCACAGAACGAGCGATTGTTTTGCAGCAATTGCGGCAGCGCGTGGGGGGACGATTGGCGGCCGAGGATGTAGTTGCGATCGCATCTAACCCTGTACCCTTGAAAGTACGTCAGCATCAATCTGATGCTTCGGTGCAAGAGTGGATGGAAGAACAACTCCCCGATTTAACCGCACTCACGGAACGATTGGGTTATATCGTTGCTCAAGAAGGGCAGCAATTAGTCTGGGCTACGACGATGAGGGCAGTAGGGGCGCTGAAAGCTGAGGTGAAGGCAGCGCTGAATCAAGTCAGACGCGATCGCGCTTTACCGATTATTGAACAGTATCAGTGGATTGCAGCAGCAGCAGCTTTTGCCAACCCAGTTCCCGCACTGGATTTACTGGCAACAGCAGCGATTAGTGCTCAGTTGATTAAAGACTTGGGTGAGATTTATCAGCAATCCTTTTCTTTACAACAAGCTCAAGCCTCGGCTAAAACCTTGGGCAGTTTGATGCTGAAGTTGGGGTTAGTAGAGCTTTCCACCCAAACCATTGCGGGTATTCTCAAAGGAAACGCTTTCACCTATGTGGCAGGAGGTGCTGTACAGGGAGTGAGTGCAGCTTATCTGACTCGATTAGCGGGATTAAGCCTGATTGAGTACTTCCAAGAGCAAGAGGTGAGTGAAAGTACGGGGCAAGCATTTAACTTAGAGCGATTGGGGCAGAAGTTGCAAGCGGTGTTCCAACAAAATCAACGGGTGGCATTCTTGCAGGGGTTTGTCAAGCAAGGGGTGGCCCGTTTAGTTCCCGATGCAGTGAAGTCGGAAGCAGTGAAGGCTGAGACGGCGGCACCTGCTATGTAATCGGGAATCTTGCTGTCAGTTCAGGAGGCAGAAGATAGAAGGCAGGCGGTTCCCTCGTTTAAAAAACATGAGATTAGGAAAGGTTGTTTGATTGAAGAGACGATTATCATCTCTTTTCACCAACTTTTTCCTTTTTTTTGTGACTTTGAACCCACGACTAATACCGAGTTGCGTGTTATGGCTGTCGCCATAAAGGTTAGGACAGATTTAACGGCTGAAACGACCACATACTAGTAATAAACCTTTTGCCCTTTGCCCTATGCCTTCTGCCTTTGGCTATAGTTCTCTCATTGACGAGAGTTGGAGTGGGAGGGATAGGCGTCTACTGCTTGTTACCTCTCCCTTGGAATTAATCTTCAAATTCTCAAAAAAATAAATTGAAATAGCACAGTTTTTTGCTAATTTCAAAGATTTGTAATTTACTGTTGCGAAAACCGCAGCTCATTAGATACTTCAAGATACCTTAATAGTGGCTAAGTTAAGTCAATTTCGCAAAATTTTTTCTATCTATCTACTGTAGAAGGACTAAGTTTTATTCCGTTTTGCGTCAAAACTAGTTTTGCCTCAATAACTTTGACACTGGGCAGTGTGAAGATGCTCCTATAGCAATAGTAAAAGAAGCTGACTCCGGTTATTTTCATGCTGCTCACTTGTGATGCGACATCAGAGAGCAAACTAACTCAGGAGGCACAAACGATGATTGATGCGAACGAGGTTCTCAAGATAATGTGTGAGAAATATTCAGCAGCCGTTAGCGCCAACGATTCGGTAGCCTATGGGAATCTATTTGCAGCAGACTCAATTCGAGTTCCACCGGGATCGGAGCCTGAGTACGGTCCAGATATGATTTCAAAGAGCGAACAGAAGGACTATGATGTCGCGAAATGGACTTGTCAATCGACACCCCTGGATGCTTTCCGGATTGATGATCGATGGGTATATGGAATTGCACAGGCTAATGTAAGTACTGTCGCCTATGCTGATGGGACGGTGAATTCATTCAAAGTTACGAAGACTTGGCTTCTCTATCAGGAAGACTCAGGAGAATGGCTGATTAAGAGGCAGATGTGGAACCTCAAATAACAGATTGAAAGTGGTTTTTCTGTAGAGGAAATATAGAGCAGCCTAAACACCCAGTTTTTTAGAGAAACAGGTGGAAAGACATCTACATATCTTTGCAAAATACCCTCAAGGGCAGGACTGATTCAAAGTGAAGAAATAGCCTTCTGACCCAGATCGACCCGATCTAGGTGAAAATGGTCTTTTTATGAGCAATTGAAAAGATGGATTGTTTAGGCGATCGCACTTTATACGCGATCGCTTTTTTTACGAAAATTGAATTGTGTCAATACATCTGGGTGGGGTAGGCGTCTCGCCTGCCCAAAAAGCCGAAGCGGGCAAGATGCCCATCCCACAAGAAAATACTATTACGCTATCCCAATACTCAGAAGCTCCAAACTGCATTAATCAGGTTCCGATTGACAGATATGATCAGTATTCACCCACACTTGATATAACAAGGTGGTGTTGGGTTTCATTGCGTCAACCCAACCTTGTATCTTGAGAGCGGTGTAGACCAAGTTAAACGGTGCGAGTAAACCCCTCAGTCCCTGCTTTTTTTCTTTCTTTTGCCTTTTGTCTTTTTAATCGGCTGGTTTAAATTAGACGTAAGATATTCATAACCAAATCCCGCTCTGTGCTTATTTTTTATTTTTTGCGTTGGAATCGTATGAGCCATCTCATCGCGGAGAAATGCCAGACTATTGCGGCAGGTTATGGTATTTGGATGACCGTCTCCCAATAACCGCTTAAGAAGTTCCAACGCTTGCAGGTACAAGGGTTCGGCTTGGTCGTACCTTCCTTGTGCTTGGTAGAGAGATGCCAGATTGTTCAGGCTGGCGGCAACATCGGGATGCTCTTCTCCCAGCAGGCGTTTTCTCAGTTCCAACGCTTGCAGGTACAAGGGTTCGGCTTGGTCGTACCTTCCTTGTGCTTGGTAGAGAGATGCCAGATTGTTGAGGTTGGCGGCAACGGTGGGATGGTCTTCTCCCAACAGGCGTTTGCACAGTTCTAAGGCTTGCAGGTACAAGAGTTCGGCTTGGTCGTATCTTCCTTGTGCTTGGTAGAGATATGCCAGATTGTTGAGGTTAGCGGCAACATCGGGGTGGTTTTCTCCCAGCAGGCGTTTTCTCAGTTCCAACGCTTGCAGGTACAAGGGTTCGGCT
>CBKWLJ010000438.1:0-8106 GCA_966675205.1 uncultured bacterium | reverse complement strand
TCATGAATCGCCCCTACAAATGGCGGTTTAACAGTAAATTTGCGTAAGTCCTGACTGAATTTAGTGTTGTTTGATGTGCCCACCCTACGGTGATTAACTACGGTGATGAACAATAGCTTGCAACCTTCAACTAATTTTCCCATTAGATATCTTTTTCTACTGTCTTGAAGCTTCAACGATACAAGATGTGTTCAATACAATTAAATCCTTTGTCTCGAAAACCGAACAGCTTGGTGCAACACGAGGTAAGGCAGGGATAATTCCTTGTTCCCACCTTCTTTGAATTTCTGCTGTAGCTGGAAATTGTTTGAGCCACCGCTCATTGAGTTCAGGAGGGGGTTGCTTGGGTAAGGAATTTGGGCTTTGATAAGCGGCGAGGTAGGAGCGCTTTACAATCCAGAAATCGACGCCATAGCTTTGAATAAACTGCTTTACTCGTTTGAGATCAGGGCTGTATTGAGCATCCATCAAATCCATCACCCGTTGACGAATTTGATTGTAGTAACCCTGGTGGTAAGGCAGTGCATGTTCTCGCGATACTAACACAGAGCGTTTGGCAAAGGTCGGTAATTCTTCATCCGTTTCGGGTATCAAGGAAGCGATGAGACTATCTTTGGGTTGTTGTAAAAAAAACTGATAGAGTTCTGGCTCTTTACCGACTTTATAATAATTACTACTCGGTAAGGAAGCTACCGTTACATTGAGCAGCACTGGATAGCAGACAAGAGCAATGCCTAGAAGTAAGGTTACAAGCAATGCTTTCAGTTGTCGTTTTGAATATTGGGAATGAGTGCGATCGCTTGCCCACCGAAATATTGCATCTAACAGGACAATAACTGCGATTCCCCCTACTATAGCCGTCAAGATGCGGATACTATACTGCGTGTACCGACTGGGTAAATACAGTGTAAACAGTAAGGCATGAGCTGCAATGTATAAGCCCAAAGACACTAACGTGATTTGAACTAAAACATTGAGGTTGCTAGTAATCTGATGAACCAAGGGAAAGCGAGAGGGATGGCGCAATTCATAAAGGAATAACAACCCTAGACTCAACAGAAGTACTGGGAAATAAAAGAAGGGTAAACGGGACCATTCGTAGGGGAAAAAACCACTGCGATCAGCGTACAACCAAAACTCGAAGGGACTGTGGAGAAAAAAACGCGATCGCCCTTCATCTGCAAACTCTGGCATCATTCTGGCTTGAGCTACTGTCGTCGTCGGCCCAAATGGAGAAGACTCCAAAACTAAAGGTAACAATACCCATAAAGTGACGCCTATGCCCGTGGCGCAAAAAAGATAATCTTGGCGATCGCTAGAAAACCTCAATCGTCCTGATTCCCAGCGCACCATTCGCACCACCAAAATTCCTGTACTAATCACCATAGCGGAGGGATAAAATAATCCCTGTAGAGTTAGTGCAACTAAACAAGGTAGCAGAGAGCGTCGCAGCAAATAGTACAAAAATGCTAAAAATAGCGGATACATAAACGCTCTAGCCGTACCAGAAATCAAATCATCTTTGAGCCAGAGACTTTGATTGAGTAGTAAAGTGGAAATAAAGCCTGTTGCAGGTATGGGAAGCAACTGTAAGCAGAGCCAAAAACAGTAACTTGTACTGATTAATCCTAATGTAATAGGTAAAAATTTATTAACAACTAGAGGGTCAATTCCTATAGCAGCAGCCAACTGATAAAGCGCCTTATAGCCAGATGGCGCTACAGATTGGAAATAATCGGCAATTAAATCCTTCGGAAATAATTCTGGGTCGATAAATCGTTGCATCCAGAATACGTGCTGCTGAGCATCATCTTGCACGACGTAGGGATATTTGAAAGCTTGCCTTAGTCTAATTAAACCGAAGGTTGCTGCATAAGTCAGACTTAAACTGAACCAGAAAATGATTTGAGGTTTGGATGTTTTATCTGTTGGAGTCGTCAAAAATTGATGCAGGCGCGTTACCCAGTCTGAAGGAGGTGTTTTGGTCATTTAGAATCATTGAAAATTAGAAAATAGCTCTATATTTCCGGGAACCGAATAAAATTCAACCCATGCCCTTAAATTTGAAATACATCACATTATGCAGGAAAGCACACGATTGGGTAAGACGTTTGCTTTAGAACAAGAGAAGATAGAGGCGGCTTGTCCCGCTTTTTCACTGGTTCTGCCGGTATATAACGAAGAAGATGCGATCGCCTTTACCCTTGATTCTCTCCATGAAACCTTAGGTGCTGCGGGTTGCGAATACGAAATTGTTGCCGTTAATGACGGTTCGAGCGATCGCACCGGTGAAATTTTGTGTTCTCGCAGTGACATCAAGCTAATTGAGCATCGTCAGAATCGGGGATACGGTGCAGCACTCAAAACGGGAATTCGTTATGCCAAGTACCCCTTAATCGTCATTACCGACGCGGATGGAACCTATCCCAACGAAAAAATTCCTGAATTAGTAAGGTTAGCGGCACAGGCGGATATGGTTGTCGGTGCTCGAATTGGGGCAAATGTCCAGTATCCAACCATCCGAAAAATCCCCAAATGGTTTCTCGTAAGGTTTGCTCAGTGGGTGGCAAAATCACCCATTCCAGATTTAAATAGTGGGTTGCGCGTATTTCGCAAGAGTGTAGTAGAAAAATTTATCAAAATTTTACCCGATACCTTTAGTTTTACAACGACCATCACCCTGGCTATGTTGACGAATAATTACATCGTCCATTACGAGCCAATTGACTTTCGATATCGAGTCGGAAAAAGTAAAATTAAACCCATACGCGATACTCTACGCTTCATTCAGTTAATTCTGCGGACGGGAGTATACTTTGCTCCATTAAGGGTGTTTCTGCCTTTGGCAACAATATTCTTTTTAGGGTGTATGTTTACTCTGATTCAGGATATCTTCGTTCGAGAAGATTTGACAGAAAGAACACTCATTCTCTTTATTGCGGCCACTCAAACAGCAATGTTTGCACTGCTAGCTGACATGATTGACAAGCGGACTTAACACGAAATTCATAATTCATTGCGCTCTTTTAGCTTAATCATGTCACCAGACTCATCAGTGCGATATATCCAATTTCTTTGACCATCAGTGACAACAACTCTCCAACCAGGTACGATTACCTGAGTACAAAACATACCGGATTGGGACAAACCCAAGCAGCCATCCGGCCAAGTGCGCTTTTGAGCTTCAATAATGCGGAAAGAGGCAAGAGGACGACTCGTGCGCTGGACTGCATCTTGTAAAACAGCCCCCTGAACGCTTGCGGGTAGCTGGTTGTTGTTTGGGGAAGATTTGGCAATCGAGGGAGAGAGTGATGGTGATGTTATCAAGTCAGTCTGGAGTTGGCTAGTTTGTGCGATCGCTGGAGCAAAAGCAGAAAACGCTACCATACAGGTAACAGCCGTTAGGGCGGCTTTGCCTAGCAAGGCCGAATTAATCATAGATTTTGTTAAAAGTCGATGTTCCATAGTGATAAAATCTTTTGAGCTAAACAGCTTTTAATCAACAATGGTGCGAGTCCAAGGTCAGAGTATCTAGTGCTATTCGTGCTAACTTCCGCCGAAAGATAGAATCTTATAATAATTCCCATCGTTGTGAGCCAGGATAGGGCAGGAAATTCCTACCCTACTGCTGGATTGATAGATTTAAAACAGGCGTTTAAAAAACATCTGCTCCTTGAATAGGCTGTATTTTTTGAGCATTTGCTGATTCCCCACAAGTGCGAGGAGTGGGAAAAATCTTACCTGGATTAGCTAAACTTTTAGGATTAAATACCTGACGCACCCATTGCATCGTTTCCAAATCCGTCTCGTTGAACATATCCGGCATAAAGCATTTTTTATCCGAACCAATTCCATGCTCTCCAGAGATACTACCTCCCACCCTCACACAAAGTTTGAGAATCTCTCCTCCTAACTCTTCCACCTGATGCAGCGCGCCCGGAATCGAATTATCGTAAAGAATTAGAGGATGAAGGTTGCCATCACCAGCATGAAAAACATTAGCGATCGCGTAACCATATTTCTCACTCAATGCTTCAATTTCTTTCAGAACACTTGCGAGTTGGGTACGCGGAATTACTCCATCTTGGACGAAATAATCTGGACTCATATGACCCGCAGCAGCAAAAGCCGCTTTGCGACCTTTCCACAATTTCAAACGTGTTTCTAAGTCGCTTGCTGTCGTGATATTCCGCGCCCCATTTTTCGTACAAAGTTCGGTAACGCGCTGTTTATTGGTTGCTACCTCTACCTCTAAACCATCCAGTTCAACTAACAAAATAGAACCCGCATCTCTGGGATAACACCCTGTAGCAACAACATCTTCTACAGCATTGATACTGAGATTATCCATAATTTCCATACCAGCCGGAATAATCCCAGCCTTGATAATATCAGCAACAGCCGCACCCGATTCTTCAACTGTGGCAAAATCGGCTAAGAGAACACAAATTGATTCAGGTGTCTTAAGAATTCTAAGAGTAATTTCTGTAGCAATCCCCAAAGTCCCTTCGGAACCAACGAATAAACCTGTAAGGTCGTAGCCAGGAAGTTCTGGCACAGAACCTCCAACATCCACAATTGAACCATCAGGAAGAACCAATTTTAAGCCCAGAACGTGGTTAGTAGTCACACCATATTTGAGGCAATGGACACCGCCAGAATTTTCAGCAACGTTCCCACCAATTGAACAAACAATTTGACTGGAAGGGTCAGGGGCATAGTAGAATCCCGCACCAGTAACAGCCTGTGTTACCCAGTTATTAATAACCCCCGGTTGCACAACCACGCGCTGGTTTTCCAAGTCAATCTCAAGAATGCGCTTCATTAAAGCAGTAACAATTAACACGCAATCTTCTACGGGCAAAGCCCCTCCCGATAAACCAGTGCCTGCACCTCTAGCAACCCAAGGAATTTGGTGTTGGTCGCAGATTTTCACCACCTTTGCCACTTCTTCAGTGCTTCGTGGCAACACAACCAGGGCAGGACGTTGGCGATAGCTGGCTAAACCATCGCATTCGTAGGTTAGTAATTCCTCTTTGCGCCGAACCACACTGTTTTTACCAACAACTGCCTCAAATTGCTTAATGATAGGTTTCCAGTTGCGTTGGGTGTCTTGAGCAATCATAGGGGGAGAGTGAACGGTAGTTGCAATCTTAATGATTGCACGATCGCGAAGCGTTGCTGCATCCTTTTAGCCGTTATAAACAGAGATTAACAGTGCTGAAGAACCAAAACTTTTAACGGCTAGGTTACTTGGCTACCTCTTTCTCAATGAGTGTCTTCCACAACAAATAGCCTTGCCCATTCAGATGTAATCCATCAGTTGTATATCGGCTATCTAGTTGATTATTCTCACCCAAAAAAGAAGGAAACAACTCGATATAAGGTAATGAAAACTTTTGAGATAATTTTTTTAACTTAGCATTAAGTTCAATCACTTCATTATTAATCGCAGGGTCGGCAAAATCTTTGTTAAGAGGCAAGGTACTTTGAATAAATACTTGAGTTTGGGGGGCTTTGTCTCTTAATGCCTGTAAAATCAATTGATAATTATTCGCTATTTTATCTACATTTTCGCCTTGCAATAAATCATTAATACCAATCATAATGAAAATCTTTTGAGGTCTTGATTCAAGAATACTATCGATTCGATTTAAAACGCCTCTACTCGTATCTCCAGCAAGTCCTCGATTGCTTATGGAGACAGTTCTAAAGAATTCTTGCCATTCACAGAAATCCGTGAGACTATCTCCCACAAATACAATGTCTGTTTCTGATTTGGGTAAAGTCTCAAACAGGCTTTTTCTATCTACAGTATAAAAACTGTTATTATCTACTGAATCAGGGTTTAATAAATAAGAAACTGTCCGAATAATATAAGGAATACCACCCTTTGATGAAACCCAAAATATTCCTAATCCCAACACTAATAAATTAAAACTAATCGAAATCAACAACGCAACTTTACTAATTTCAATTTTATTAAACTTTTGCATAGGGCGGACGGTGAGCTTAGAGAAAAATTAAATCCAAGGTAACACAAAGCTAATTAAAATGGAAAGAGTGCGTTCTTCAAGAAAATAAATGATTTCTATAGATAGATTGATAAATAGTGAATGATGAAACTTATCTAATTTGAAGGGTCAATAGTTACTCAATCAGTAGAACTGTTCTAACTTTCATCATTCACTCTCAGCTTTTTCAAAAGTTAGCTTCTTGTTGAGAAAGTATTTGCTCAGTCAACTGTCTAAGGTCGCTGTCCTTTTGCCATTACCGTTACCGCTGAAAGTAAGAGGTAAAAACGTTTGCTCTTGTGTCTGATCAATTTCATCCTCTTCATGCTCAGCTTTGATACTACAGCGTTCTGCACTGTAAACAAAGACTCCCCCCGTTTCAATTTTATAGACCCAAGCGTGTAGCTGAATTTGACCCTTATAGAGTTTGGCATGGACAGCAGGGTAAGTCCGCAGGTTTTCTAGCTGAGTCAAAACATTTTCTTCAATGGTAGCGTTCAGGAGTTCTTCCCCTTCATAATCTTTGTAGTATTCCTTAATAATTCGTCGGGTAGACTCCGCATACTTTAACCAATCATGAACTAAAGGGATTGTTTCCGTGAGGTTGCCAAGTTGCAGCAATCCCTTCATGGCACCACAGTGAGAGTGCCCGCAGACAATAATATGTTTAACGCCTAAAATTTCGACAGCATACTCAATCGCTGCACCTTCTCCCCCTGTATTGACTCCATAAGGAGGAATGATATTACCAACGTTGCGGATAATGAAAAGTTCACCAGGTTCGGTTTGAGTAATCAAATTAGGATCAATCCGGGAATCGGAGCAAGTAATAAATAGGATTCTGGGATGCTGTCCTAAAGACAACTGCTCAAACATTTCCCGATGAGTGCTGAAGTAGGTCGTTTGAAACTGGTGTACACCCTTAAGCAACTTCCGCATTGCTCAAATTTCTCCTAGTAAAGTAACAACACCTATCACTTTACCGAAACGTTGTATTGTTGATCTTTTTATCGTGCATCAGTGGTAATAAAGTAATTCACTTTTTGCATGACATCCATTCTCAAATAAGAAAATGTAACTTATTTCAGGAGTTTGCATCGAGTGATTACTTTCATCTATATTTTTTTAGCTTTAATAAACTATATATTTCTCAATATTTTTTTGCCAAACTAAGTAACCTTGCCCATTTAAATGAATTCCGTCTGTTGTATATTGAGCAGCCAATTCTTGGTTGCTGTCAAGAAACAATGAAAATAAATCTATATATTGAAATGATAGTTCATTGGCCAATTCTTGGAGTCTAACATTCAATACTCTCACTTTATCATTGACGCCCTGATTTAGGAACTTTTGATTATTGACGGGTAAAAGGCTTTGAATAAATACTTGGGTTTTGGGGCTTGATGTTTTAATGGTTTCTAGAATTTTCTTATAACTATTGAAGATATCATTTACTGCTCTCCCCTGATTAATGTCATTAATTCCAATCAGAAGAAAAAGTTTTTTGGGTTTAGCTTCAATAATACCATCTATACGATTTAAAATTCCTTCAGTTGTATCTCCACAAATTCCTCGATTTTTTATAGAAAGCCCTTTAAATAATTCATGCCATTCACATAAATCAGTCAGGCTATCTCCTAGAAAAATTATTTCTGTATTTGAAGTTGGTAGAGTGTCAAAATGAGTTTTTTTGTCCCAGTAGAAAGGAGTGTCATACATAAATCTACACTTCAATTTGTAATTTATGAAAAATGAAAATTTTTGGGTTAAATAAGATATACCACCTTTTCGATAAACCCAAAGGCTACTTAACCCTAAAATTAAGAAATTAACCATTAGCGAAATAACCAAAGTAATTCCAATGGTTATGTTCATGGGTGTCACTCTTAGACGATTTCGACTGTTTGAACCAGCAGTTCTTGAAGCTCATCACTCCTAGTGCAAGAGGGTACAAGGCAGGAGGCAGAGGACTCCAAGGGAAGAAAGCCTGTAAAGAAAGCTTTTTAACCTTTTTCAATTGGATACTTATTTCCGCCACGCTGTACTAGTGTAGCCCTTCACTAATTTTTAGCTTAGAGAATTTTAGGCAATA
>CBKWLJ010000437.1:0-8112 GCA_966675205.1 uncultured bacterium | reverse complement strand
TATTGCTCAAATTGGCGTTGGATAAATTCGCTCTGGTACAGTCAGCTTGACTGAGATTCTTCCCACTAAAATCCTGTCCAGCAAGATTGAGGTTAGCACACTTGAAGCTGCCTACTACGGGGCTAATGTTGCTTTGTGGTGGTTGGTTGGCAATGGGTTGTACGGGTGGGACTGGTGCTGGTGGAGCTTCTGCATTGGTAGCTGCATTTCTAGCCAGGAGCCACGCGGCAGCCGCGATCGCTGCAAGCAACGGCAACCCAATAGCAAGGCCAATAAACAGCTTAGAACGTTGGGTTCGAGCCGTTGGTACAGCCTGCTCGGTTTGCGTGATGTGTAGCTCCTCGATCGCTTGTTGGATAAATTCGGGCGGAATTTTTGCCTCTGCCCCTGCCTCCATGAGTTCTTTAACAGAATAGCTCTGGTTGTGCTCGGCATATAACTGAGCAGCACGGGTAAAAACATCCTGAGCTCTATCTTCAGGAATACGGAATTCTGGGCGGTTCATAGTGCCTTCAGGGTGGAATACAAAGGACAAAAAAGGCTTTCTTTGCGATCCTAGTCTCTTTATTCAGCGAGTGTCAGCTTAAATCCGCCAAGTGTTTCTCATTAACCCACATTTGAGACGCGAAGCGCAATGCCTCTAGACATCCCTGCTAAATTCTCTGCCTTCAGGGAAATTTCCCTATTTCCCATTCCCTTGGCAGCGCTGCTAGGTCAAAAATTTGCTTATTGTTGCAATCAATGTTTGGCGTGCTTCCAATAGATGCTCTGCCTTCTAAAATGGAATCATGTTGAACCTGTCCTTCGCATACCGAATCTATTCCAGATGTCACCTATGGCAGTGATAAATCTTAATAACTGGAGTTCTATCGATGCGTTGCTCATGTCGCATCGGCAGCCAAGCAAGGATTACGTACATTGCATGAAGTTTTGGGTTGACAGTTGCACTATCAAATCGGAGTTAAATATTTTAGCTGACGTTTCATGTCCCAACTCCTACAGAGAGCAACGCTGTAAGGATGTTACTGGCTACTTTCTGCACCGAGATCAACAGCACATGGCGTGTAACAAGTCTTTGCAAGCAGCACCGATCAATCAGGGAGAAGGCTAGTAGTCTTGCTAAGGCGACAAAGTGGAGTTAGTAAGGGTGAGTACGACTCACTCTAGTCTTGCTCTTTTGAGCCAGGTTATTATAATTAGTTTTTTGCATCGCAATGACTGAACCCACCTTACCAGATAGTCATCTACTGAATTCATCCGCTGAGGTCAATCTGAAAAACCAGCAGAGCCTTCAGCAAGCTCAGGAAGACATTTATCAATTTTTGAGAAAGCTAGTGAACGGCTATTCTCCTGAAACAGTTCTGTTGGAATTTAAGCATCTATTTATTTTTGGAAATAGTAATGTTGAGCTAGAGGGATTGCAAGCTCTCTACACAATTATCAGAAGCCATAATGAAGAAGAATTTAGATATACGCTCAAACGAGCGTGTTATATATTAGTCAATAACTGGGCTTTTCAGAGAAAATATAACCACATCCAAGAACTCATCCAAATTTTAGCTGAAGCGAAAGAAACTCATCCCCCCCTGTCTCCACAGCTCAAAATTCTGAGAAGTTGGATTATTAATTTTGTGGATGGAGAGGACTATCAACAACTGAAATTATTTGCTTCTCCCAGAAATCACGGAGGTTATTGGATTCATCGTTATACCTCTTATTTACTAGTTCCTCAATATCTCGATTCTAGAAATCCGAAAGAGCAGCGAGAACTTGCAAGAGAACTCTCAAAGCGCCTGAAAGAAAAGTACAAAATTGATTTAGCGATGTACACCGCTCGCTGTGACTCTACTCCCAAAAAAGAGGAAATTCCTAATCCGACCAAACTGGGAGATGGAGGAATTCGTTTAATTAAAAAGGTAATTTCTAGAAACACCTTGTTCGATTATAGTAACCAAGCTCATCTTTTTTTACAACAAACTAGAGACTTAAATTACAAACAATTTAAATTAAGATTACATAATTATTTGTGTTTCTACTTGGACAATCAGAAGTTTTTAGAGGCTCTCAAAACAAAACTAAATGAAAAATTAGAAAATCTCTATGAGAGCCATCAAAAAGAGAATTTAAGCGTTGACTTATTACTAAGAACTTCTAGGCAAATTATTGGATGGTTGACGACAGAAGATGGTCGAGAACCTTCTTATTTATTTGTTTTGTTAACAACACAAGGAAATACACTGACTCTAGTTATCATTCTTCTTAAAATTGTTTTAATTTGTCAGTATGTTCGGACTCACTTAGAAGTCTGTATTGCTCAATTAATTCATTATTACGAGAAATTCTCAGAAAAAGAGTGCCAATGGTTTATTAATTTTTTGGAGATTTTTAACATTGTATTTGCGATTTATACGGAAGATATTAAGTACAACTTAGTCAAAATCAAAGATAAGCATTTAGATAGTCAGCGTGTTACTGATTTGGACGCCTACCGTGTTTTTTCTCAATTTAAAGGAGTTGATCTCCGTGCTAATGAATTAAAGGGGGCTGATTTACGTAATAGTGATTTGAGCGCGGCTGACTTGCGTGAAGCTAATTTGTGCGAGGCGGATCTGACTCAGGCTGACTTAAGCCTTGCCAAACTCAGTAGAGCGAACATGAGTCATGCCATCCTTAATGAAGCGGAGTTGATTGCGGCTGATTTGAATGAAGCGGATTTGAGCTTTGCCAGCCTGATTTCCGCTAGACTACGCCATGCTGACTTAAGTTTGGCAAATCTGAGCCGTGCGAATCTATGTCGTGCGACGCTGAATGCTTCTGCTTTAAGCAGTGCTAATCTACGAGAGGCTGATCTGCAACACACTGATTTAAGATACGCTAACCTCAGCCATGCTAATTTGAGCGGTGTTAAATTTAAGGGTGCTGATTTGAGTAATGCTGATCTCAGAGGAGCTAACTTGAGTGGTGCCAATCTCCAATCGGCTAACTTGAGTAATGCTAACCTTCAAGATGCTAATCTTATCGACGCCAATCTTAATCATGCTGATCTGGAGTCTGTAAACTTACAAAGCGCTGACCTCAGTGGTGCTAGTTTACGTCATGTGAGGCTAAATTATGCCAATTTAAGTCACGCCGACCTCAGTGGTACAGATTTAAGCCATGCTGAGATGAGTGAAGGAAAACTCATTGGAACTGATTTAAGTGATACTCTCTTACGCCATGTCAACCTTAGTGGGGCCGACTTAAGGGAGGCTAATCTTATTGGTGCTAATTTATACAGTGCTAATCTGCTCGCTGCAAATCTGGAGGATACACAGTTTGGGGAAGATTCAGAAGTATTTGGGATCACCCAAGAGCTAGTGTATTCTAAGACAAAGGCTTCTTACTAATGCGAGTCCGATTGAGAGTACCCCTTCAAGATGCGATCGCACCAACAGAGCACCTGAGAGTTAGTAGAGTGTGTGACGGTAGCGTAACGCACTATGACCTCTATAAATGGTGTAGTTGCGTAAGTCCGTCGTGTTCCATTCTCCACTCCCCAATCGAGAAACAGTAACTTTAAAAGAGAGTACGGAAATTGCGACACCCTCCGATCACAGATCCGAACCCAATGATCTAGCTTTTCTTCATATTCTAATGACCTGTTAAAAAGAACGATTCTCTTACCCTAGATATGTAGCTTGAAAATAGGAGTCAGAATTCAGGAGTCAGAATTCAGGAGAGGGAATTTTTCATTTTTTCGTTGTGAGCGATCGCACATGGGCGGCTGTCAAGAGAATCGTAAGTAAACGGATGTGGGGGCATTTAAAGGAATGCCCTCGCATTAAAATTTAACTAGTGCAAGAAAGCAAAAGGAAGAGGGCAGAAGACACCCAGGGATATTACTTGTACAGTGAGCTTTTTAACCATTTTGGACGGGTGGGTTATTTTCGCCGCGCTGCACTAGTTGGCTTTTTGAGCAGGTTTAGCCAAATTAGCACAATACTTATCACTTACGACTGTAGATACAGACGAAATTTGAACAAGTTTCCTGTTAGATGAGCGGTCTTTCAACTGTTGCCCTGGATGCATAACGAGTTTCTTACAAACCACTTGAGAGCTTCCTACATCTGCAAAGCTCCATAGGTAGCTTTCCATGTTAGGGTTAGTCGCCTTAGCTGGGGGTAACACAAAGGAAGACAGTAACACTAATTGCAAAGATACTAAAAATACAATTACGAGTCTCACCATAACGAATTTCTGTCTGTCTACAACTTGACTTTTATCCCTATTGCTTTCATTATTCCCCAATTTTTCGGGATTGCTATCATCCTGTCTGAAAATTTTTCTTTTACTACGCCCTATCTTCCTCAGAGATTTATCTTTGACTTACTCCAAGCCAACCCTGCTAGAGGGGAGAGATGAGTATGAGACCTAATTTTTCTTGTCTAATCTGTTCCCATAAACTTCTGCCTCATCTTCATCACGGAGACATTTACTGGTTCTGTAGTCGCTGTCGGCAGGAAATGCCAGTCGCTCACTCGACACAATCAACTGTAATGAGTTGGGCAGAAAGCTCTTTGCATCACATTCGACCCTTCACTCGCAACAAAAATACTCAACTCTAGCTGCTACCCTGCTCTTCATTCAACTTCTAGTGAGAAGTTGCCGTATTTACTCACCGCAGATTCACCCGAATAGCAATGGTTGTTACATGAAACTCTTGTAAACTCATGGCGATGTCTGCCAAATTTTACCAAGAGTGAGATTACTACTTTTCTATGCTTGACTCCCTGTTCCATGCTTACACCCCTTTGCTGTTTTGGTCGGGTTTAGGACTTTTGCTGTTTCGGTTCATTCCAGCTAGTTTTCCTAAGCTGCTAGGTCTGGCGCTTTACTGGGTTGGTGTGCCCCTGCAACTTTTTGTTTTGGGCCGTCAAACTCAGTTATCTCACGGAGGAGAACTCATTCCTTTGGTCGCCGTGGGAGTTTTGTTGCTAAGTATGGTTTTAGCGTTGGCAAGTTGGTGGGGATTGCAATGGCTAGTTCGTCGAAAAGCAAGTGAAGTGTCTCTAAGTAACCGTAGTTCCCTGCTTCATTTTTTGTTTTCCAGCTTGAATGCCTCTGGGAGAGCAAGCTTGGGCAGCTTTCTCCTCGCTTCTATGCTAGGTAATACAGGTTTCGTTGGTTTAGCGATCGCACAAGTTCTATTCGGTGTTGAAAATATTAACTGGGCAGTACTGTTCAGTGTTGCCAGTAATGTTGTGGGGAATTACGGGATTGCCGTCTTTATCGCTAGTTACTTCGGACACAGTGACACTAAAAATCATTGGTGGATTCAGTTGCGGGATGTGCTAACGGTTCCTAGCTTGTGGGCATTTCTGATTGGCTATAATACCCGTTCACTGAAACTGCCTCCTAGCATTGAGGCTATATTGGAGCCAGCCGTTTGGGTGGTGATTGCCTTTGCTCTGTTGTTGGTTGGTCTCCGCTTAGGGTCAATACAAGGATGGAAAAGTTTGCAACGCGCTATCATTCCCATGTTAATTAAAGTTGTAATCGTACCTGCGATCGTAGGATTAGCTGCTACCAACTTGGGAGTCACAGGTGATGCTCGTCTAACATTGGTACTGATGTCTGGAACGCCAACAGGGCTTTCAGTTTTAATTTTGGCAGAAGTTTACAACTTAGACCGAGAGTTACTTACTAGCAGTATCGCGATGACGTTTATCGGGTTACTACTGGTAATGCCTTTATGGTTTGCTTGCTTTGCTTGAAGATGAACGATTGGTCAACTAGCGCAGCATGGCTCCAAATATCTACCAGTTGGCAATAGGGGAGTTCTGGCAGTGGTCATTAAGAACCCATTATCATATCATTCCATAAAGTTGATTTCACATAGTCTTTAATAAGGCTAAAGTTAAATATCTTCAATGAGAAATGAGCTAAGCCATCAATACTCTAAACCATTGAGTATTTTTTAGGGTTATCCGACCCACTAGGTATCTTTACAAATTAATTGACTTAAATTTAACATTGAACTTGAGAGAAAAAAAAGAACAAAGATAGATGAATAAAACGTCTTGCATTGTAAGTAGGTTAATGTTATTACCACATCAGTCAGAAACCTATTACCCTTGCAATCGTAGTGACTGTCAGTAAATTAGTAGAAAATTTTTAACTTAAACCCAAATTTTCTTTGAAAGTCTTAATCAAGGCAAATAAGAATTCGATGGTTGCCTAACAAAAAAATGATGTGTATATAAATTGACCCAATTCGTCCTAAAAGTATTAGAGGTGAACCATCATGATTTTTTTAAGTATTTTTTTGCTAGGAATCGGTTCGTGGATAGCTTGGATTGGTCTTAAAGCCTGCGAAAAAGTTTATGGAATCGCATTGTTGATCACAGGCTTGCTTGTGGTTGCCTGGAGCTTGACTCTCGCTCCTTTATGGTTTCAACTCCTTGTGGAGTTACTCTTGCTCGGTTGGAGTTATTTCTTTTCTAATCGGTATATTAACCGGAGTAAGCGCAGAGTCAATAGAGCGCTTTAGTAGCTTTCTAAATTGCAAAGGCTATTTTTGAATTCAAGAATGGCTTAGAGCGATGTGCTAATGTCAGTACGCTTCACTTGAAAGTTTCAGTTTACTAAAGACAATAGAAAGTGGAGCATTACTCAATTAATATGACTTTCTTAAAGCAGAAGGAAGCTTTCAACTCAGCAGTTAAGACTGTTGCTATCATTGGTGCTGGGCCTGGTGGGCTTGCCAGTGCGATCGCACTTCTGAAGCAAGGAATTGAAGTGCAAGTTTACGACCAAGCACGGGAATTGCGACCCGTTGGAGCAGGTTTGACTCTTTTCCCCAATGGATTGAAGACCCTTGAGACTGTCCAACCCAATGTTGTCAAGTCGCTCAAACAGGTGGGCAGTGAGACTCGGAAGGTAAACTTCAAGAAAAGCACTGGGGAGACGATCTTAGTGAACCCAGTCACGCTTATAGAAAAATACGGACAGCCGATGCTCAATATCCGATGGTCTTCTTTACAAGAAAGCCTCGCATCAGCACTACCACCGGAACTTATCCACCTCAATCATCGGTGTACTGGCTTTGAGCAAAATGATAGGGGTGTGGAAGTCTTCTTTGAGGGCGGAAAAACAGTACGGGCAGATTTTTTGATTGGAGCGGATGGGATCAACTCTATTATCAGACAAATAGCGATCGCTGATGGGGCACCTCGTTATGCAGGTCGCCTGTCTTGGCGTGCGGTCATTCCTTATGATTACAAAAGCCTGTCTCGCGACGAAGTCACGTTATTCACATCCCCCAATGGCAAAAATATGATGCTAATTGATGTGGGGGGTGGGTATTTATTTTGGAGTGCTGGTTCACTCTCGGAAGACGCAGCGATGTCCCAGAGTGCCGCAGAGGCAAAATCTCGCGTTCTTCAAGAATTTGCAGGTTGGGCAGAACCTGTAGAAGAAATCATCCAAGCAACGGACGCTGAACAAATTGTAGAGCGACCCATCTGTGATAGACCTCCATTAACAAGCTGGAGTCAAGGCAGAGTAACGCTATTGGGCGATGCCGCGCATCCTATGGTTCCCTCTTTAGGACAAGGAGCGAATACAGCATTTGAGGATGCCTACGAACTCTCGCAGTACCTTGCTCAGTCACCCAGCCTCGAAGCGGCCATCACTCGATATGAGAACAGTCGTATCCAGCGAACTCAAGCCATCCAAGCCCGCAGCGCCTTGCAGGGAGCCCGTGCTTACGAAGCCGATAGTGAAGCTTATCTTCGCGGAGTGGCAGAGCGGATGTCGCAGTTGAGCAATGAGGAGTTTGAAGACTGGCTTTATCACTATCAGCCATCTCAAGCTATTTCTTGCTGACTTGAATACACTTATCCTTTAAAAAAACCACCCATGTTTTGATTACTCTCCCTTCCCTGAGGAAGGGAGAAAATTGAAAAATAACAAGAATCTTTATGTGGAGATGACCGAACGGCAAGCTTTTCGGTTTTCCGTACTAATAAAGCATTCACAAAACTATAAAAATTTTTTTAAAGTTAGCTTATAAACCATCAGGTTTACATCAAATTTGATTAGACATCTCCGGAATATAAACAGAGCATGAGA
>CBKWLJ010000436.1:0-8115 GCA_966675205.1 uncultured bacterium | reverse complement strand
ATTGTAAGCCATAATATATGTCTCTTCAGGGTCAGAACTGAACTTGCCATGCGTTGCAATATGAACAGCAGAGAAAGTCCCTGATTGAATCTTTTGTTCAAGATTAGCTTCAGTAAATTCTGGATTCAGCAGTGATTCTGAAGGTACAATACTTCTAACCTGCTGTAATTCCTGTTCCACATTGGGAAGTTTGTCAAAGGTTCGCCCCTCAACTTGCCGTTGTTCGCTCACTCCGGCTGTCAAAACCTCTAACTGTTCTCGCTGTAAGGGTCGCAAGTCGAAAAGCTGTAAGCCTGGAACTAAGGCTATAGCATAGGGCTTCTGCATGAGATATTCCTGTCGTTTGCTGTCATAAAGTACTGGCATGGGAATATTTCGCAGCGCTCCATCCAGAACAAACACTAACGTTTTAATTTGGCTGCTATTTTCTAAGTCTTGCTCTAAAGGTTTAATCAACCAGTTATAAATTTGTGTCGCCTTGTCTATAACAGCTTCGGGGCGGTTGCGTCTGAGGATATTTGAGCGCAGTTCAATTGCCGTTTTCTCAACTTCAGTCCCTTTGACTAAAGTGACATAGTGCTTTAGCGGTTGTCCTGGCAGTTTGGAAATAACTTCTAATCGGTCTTCGAGAATAATGGGATAAATAAATGCGGCTGTTTCGTCTATCCTGTCAATATCAAAGGTTAGCTGTACTTTTTGAGAAAGGTTACAACTCAGAAAATTTTCCAGTTCAGCTAACCGAAGAGAGTCAATCACTTCAGTCGCTCGCTTGAGATTGTCTTGGCTGGGTTGAGAGTTTCCTTCAGTTTTCAAGAGCAAATCAACGAGCTTGCGGTGCAGGGGTTCTACATTATCCCGGAACGAGAACTGTAAATCGGAATTGATAGTGAGCAAATCACTACGAACAGACGTGAGCGTTTTTACCGCTTCTTGATAAGCTGCGATCGCATTTTTTGTATTTCCCTGCTTTTCCCATAAGCGCCCCAGTTGCCATTCCCAACGATAGCGAATATCGAGAGATTGAATTTCTTCAGCGAGGAGAAGCGCTTGCTCAGTTAGCTCTCGAGCCGTACTCAATTGCTTCGTCAGCTCATACAGTTCACCTAACTGGCCGAGAGCATAAGATTCGGCGGTTCTATCTTTCAGACTTTGAGCTTGTTGAATCGCAGTGGCTATCGTTTGGGCAATTTCTTGAGCTGAAGGCAGAGCTGTCCCAACGTTTTGCTTAGAAAGCTTTTCTTTGCGGGTTTCCTGGCGAGTAGAATTGATGCATGAAAATAAATTTTTGTCAATATCAGCTTGGAGGCAAGTAAGACTTCGGGCAAAGTTCAGTCGAGCATAAATATTGGTGCGACTTGGAGGCAAACTGGCGATTAAGGGTTGAATGGTGCTTTGTAGTTTAGCGGCATTTGAGTATTGCCCAGTTTCTACTAAAAGGCTGAGTAGATTCAACTGAGATTGGAGCTTGGTGTGGGGTAAGTTAGCCGCTTGTTGATAAGATGCGATCGCGTCTTGAGTATGCTGGTTTGCCTCTTGTTCCTTACCAATCGCTATCGTTCGGTTCCCTAAAGCTCGTTGGGTATTACCCAATTCAAGTAGAGCAAAACCTTCAGCTTTTGAGAGTTGAAACTGTCTAGCCACTTGCAAACTAGCCTGCAAGACTGTTTGAGACTTGCTAAGATTACCAACTCGTCTTAAAACTTTACCCAGATTCTGCAATCCAGTCGCCTTGAGTTCAGCGTCTGATTGCTGGTATAAAAGTTGCTCGACTTGAGTTAATTGCGCTTCAGCCTGACTGCTTAATCCTAATACTTGTAATGCTTCAGCTTGGTTAATCGCGCTACCGATAACACCTGTCTGATTACCCGCTTTTTTATAAATAGCGGCTGCTTGCTTCCAAGTTTCTATCGCCTCCTCTAAATCTCCTTTTGCCCATTGCAGGCGACCTTGAGTGTTTAAGGCTTTGGCAAGAACATCGAAGTAGGCTTGGCTATCTCCTGTATTTTTCAGGTTATGTAGAAGTTTAAGGCTATTTGCGATCGCGTTTTGGGCCTCCTCCCACTGTCCCAAATGCTGATAAGCCAAGGAAAGATAGCGCAGCACTAATGCGTGGTTCAAGCTATCAGTTTGAGTGACAAAGGTAGAGGCTGATTGCTGCCAGACTCCTATTGCCTCAGAAAACTGTTCTGCCTCATAGAGTTCGATACCCTGTTGCAGTAGAGTATGAATATCTTTTTGTTGAGTTAGTACTTGTGAAGTTCCTAAAGCCTGTTGAGTAGACAGAACTGGCACACATAAAGTTGTAAGCAGTGCCAACAGGGCTAAAAAAATTAGTCTCAGTATCTGTTGATACGCTCTGAGGGGGGCAGAGTGCAAGAGGGGTGGGATGCGATGCCAAAACACAGGCGATTTTCTGCTCATGTGCTTGTTCTTCAACAGTCTCAACTCAATAGTGACAGGTAGCTAACGCAGGCGACAGGGGCGTTGGGAGTAGATAGCAGGCATTTGTTTAACCAGGACAACCTCCCCTTTTTCGTTAATGATCCACGCTTGAGCCTCTACAATTTTGTTCGGTGAAGTTGCTGATGAGGCAGAGGTACTAGCAGAATTTGTAGTCCTCTGGGTGGGTGATAGCACATCTTCCCAGATGCTATTGGTGCTAAGAGGTTCATAAGGATTCGGCGCTAAACCTCCTCTGCCAGTGTTGAAAAACTCTATCGTCTTCTGCTTTCCAGCCGCTTGGCAATCTTGTGCTACTTCCACTGTGACTGGTTCAGAGGGCAAGTTGACTAACCCTCGACTGGGGTCAACATCAGGTGTATTGATCTGCACTGTGCCGTTTACACCAAACTGTGAACTGGCAGTAATATCACTCAATGGAGTCAGGCGAGGACGGAACTCCAGTCCATAGATGCCTTGAGTTGTAATATTGATATTGCCGCCTCGACCTGTGAACGCATTAGCCGTGATGTCGCTATTTTCTTCGGGGACGGCAATAATGAACTGAGCGCCAATTGTGATGTTGCCACCATCTCCTCCTGCTTGAGCGGTACCTGCAGTTGTAGATATACGGCTACCATGACGCATCAGTAATAAATCCTGCACCTGTAAGGCAATATTACCGCCTGCGTTACTCGCTGTTTCAGCAGAGATTGCGGCGTGGTTGTAAAGGGTCATCGCCTCAGCCTGAATTTGGATATTACCGCCTTTCCCAGTGCCTTGGCTATCTACAGTAATATATGCGCCATCCAGAACAATCCTCCTATTGAAGCTAATGAAAATATTGCCGCCGTTATCGGTAGAGTTAGGGTCTGTATTAGCTAACAGTCCACTATGAGCCCCGACTAAGGTAACGCCACCAACTCCAATCGGGGTGATGTTCCCATTATTATCGCCAGTGTTGCCGCTACTGCTATTGTTACCGCCAGTGTTGCCGCCACCAGGAAAGTTGCCGCCAGTGTTGCCGCCACCAGGAAATTGCTCACTTCCAGAACGAACAAGGCTATTCTTAAACGTTAAATTCTGACCATAAATCTTAATACTACCGCCACTTCCAGCGACGACATCAATTGTAGTGCCATCGAGTGAGATATCTGTCCGTACTAGACCCTGAGGAACGTTCAAGCGCAGACTGCTGTTATCTATCTCTAAACCAATGGTTCCTGAGCCTGCGACTCCACCTAACTCAACTCGACCTCCCGGAACCTGCAAAAAAGCGTCCTTGAGCTGCACATTGCCACCCACAAGGGCTAAGATTTTACCATTAGGCATTGTGAGTTTAGACTTCTGTACCTGAATAGTTCCGGGATTACCCCCGTATTGCAAACCCAAGGGAACACTGATAGTCAACAGGGGAGGAGTTTGGGAGGCAATGGTACTGAACTGGGTACCATCAGCAAAGTTCAGGCTACTAGCCGTACTCCCTAAAAAAGAACCACCAATGTCCAGTGAGGCATTGGAACCAAAAATAATGCCATTGGGATTGAGCAAAAATAGGTTGGCATTGCCCAATACACCCAGCCTCCCTGAAATAGTTGAGGCATTATTGCCTGTCACTTGACTGAAAATGTTTTCAATTCCAGCCGGATTGCTGAAATAGACTCTTTGCCCTTCATTAATCTGAAATTCTAAGAAACTGTGGAAGAGGTTCGTTCCCCGAATCGCCCCACCATCAATCCGGTCACTACGAAGACCATTGATGAAGACATTGGGTGTAACGACAGAACTTTCAGTGCCTAAAATGCTATCGGGTGTGATCTGAGCCAAGACGCAATCTACAGAGGCAGCGATCGCAAAAAAGATACCAGCAAAACTAATTGCAAAGCATCCGTTCAGAGGTATAGCCCTACTGAACACTAAAGAACTAAGTCGATTAAACTTCCAACATCGTGTAACCCCATTATCGTCTCGCTCGAATCGTCGTTTTTTTGTTCCATTCACTGCTACCACCCCTATTATTCCCCTGTGGTTTTCTGCTCAATTGCTTGTATTCCAACACTCTTAAATCAATGAGCTAACGCAGACGACAGCGACTCGAAGATTGAGTCGTAGGCATCTGAGCAACGAGGACAACTTCACCTTTTTCGTCAATTAGCCACCCTTGAGCTTCTACAATTTTCTGAGGTGAGGTTGGTGATGAGGTAGAGGTGCGAGTAGCCCCAGCAGAATTGTCAGTCATCTGTGTTGGCAGTGGCACATCTTCCCAAATTTCACTGTTGCTTAGAGGTTCGTAAGGATTGAGTGCTAAACCCCCTCTACCAATATTGAAAAACTCAACAGACCCCTGCTTGCTACTTTCCTCACATCCCTCTATAACGTCTACATTGACAGGCTCACTAGGTAACTGAACTAATCCTTGACTGGGGTCAACGCCTGGTGTGTTGATTTGCACAGTGCCGTCTACCCCAAATTGAGAGCTGGCATTAATATCACTTAAACTTGTTAGCTGAGGGCGGTACTCCAGCCCATAAATTCCTTGAGCTGTAATGCTGATATTTCCTCCTCGACCTTGAAAAGCATTGGCAATGATGTCGCTACTTTCTCTATTGACAGCAACGATAAAAGGGGCAGTGATTGTGATATTTCCGCCATTGCCATTGTTGTCTGCTTGAGCAGATATCAAACTATTGCGGCGCATCAAAATTAAATCTTGCACTTGCAAATTGACATTGCCGCCCTCACCTGATGCAGTCGAAGCGCTTAACTTACCCTGGTTATCGAGAAAAATTGAGTTAGCATCAACAGTTAAAGTGCCTGCATTCCCTGTTCCTTGATTGTTTACTGTTACCTCAGCTCCATCGCGAATAATGAGCTGTCCAGCAGTAATCCTTAAGTCTCCTCCATTACCGCTAGAATTTTCAAAGGCTTTAGCATACAGTCCACTGGCGTAGTCATTTTTGCCCACTCCAGCGACCAAAACAACATCACCCGCGAAAATATTGATATTGCCAGAATTTTCTTGACCGTGAGTTGCAGTATCTACAAAACCACCATTGGTAACGAAGAGTGACCCAGCTTCAACGTTGATGTTAATGTTGCCACCATTGCCTCCAGCCTTTTTTTGAGTACTGCTGATAATCGCACTGGGAGTGTCAAGGTCAACACGACTGACTCCATCCACTAAAACCCGATCTCGCGCAATAATCGTGATGTTGCCTGCATTGCCTTGACCATAGGTATCCGAAAGCAGTTGAGCGCCATCAGTCAGAGAAATGGATCTGGCATCAATATAAATATTGCCACCCTTGCCGACTCCATCCTTTTCAACCCGACTAAAGGCAATACTGGAAATGTAGTTTCTACCAACCCGAACCACGCCATCAAAACTGACAGTGTCGCTAGCGATAATCCTCAGATTGCCTGCATCTCCCCGTCCGTTTGTTTCGACGTTTAATTTACCACCATTGGTCACAGAAACTGAGTTAGCTTCAATGCTGATGTTACCCCCATTGCCTCTAGCGTGTTTTGCCACTGGGCTACTGATGTTACTGGGAGCGCGACCAGCAACTCCGTCTATAGACACGGTATCGCGAGCGATAATCGTAATGTTGCCTGCATTGCCTCTAGCGTCAGAATCGCTAGCGTTAGTAGCTGCATCGATAAAAGCACCATTAGCGACCAAGAGTGACCCAGCTTTAACCTCGATCCTGATATTGCCACCATTACCCCTACCAGTCTTTTGGACACTGCTAATAATCGCAGCACTGGCACGGTTTCTACCGCCTATTCCGCTTAATAAGACACCCTCTGGTGCAACAATCGTGATATTGCCTGCATCTCCTATCCCACTAGTTTCGGAGATGATTTCAGCACCATTGGTCATAGCAAATGACCGAGCAGAAATATCAACATCTCCCCCTCTGCCAACTGCATCTTTTCTTACCCGACTGAAAACAATACTGGAAAAGTTACTGACTGGCTCAACTCCATCAAACTTGACGGTATCGCGAGCGATAATTTTGATGTTGCCTGCATTTCCCACTCCTGCGGTTTCCGTCCTAATTTCACCGCCATTCGTCATAAAAAAGGACTCAGCCTCAATGCTGATGTCGCCTGCATGACCAATAGCATCCTCTAGCACCGGGCTACGTGCAGAGCTGGGTATCTTTTCTCCCCCTATCACCCTGACGCCATCAAACCTGACGGTATCACGAGCAATAATTCTGATGTTGCCTGCATTTCCCCGCCCAAAGGTAGTGGAATCGAGTTGAGCGCCATTTAAGAGCGACAGCGAGCCAGTAGTAATTGTGATGTCACCGCCATGCCCAGTGGTATCAGGTTTAACATTATTTTCAATCCGGCTCGATTCGAGTGTTGTTGCTCCAGTAGCATTTAGCGCAATATCACCAGCTCTAGTATTCGGTGTGCCTGCATTAGTTGCTATACCAGTAGTAAGACGGGTGCTGCTTCCTAAAAGCTCAATATTTTGAGCATTGATATTAATATTCCCGCCCCCATCGGCAAGTACATTTACTACAGCTCCATTGAGAAGGGATACATCAGCAAGCGCCACCCCAGTAGGAAAATCTAACCTCCCATCAGCATTAAGTCCTACGGTTCCGGTACCTGCTAATCCTCCCAACTCGACGCGACCCCCCGGAGCTAATAAAGTCCCGCCTTCCATCCTCACATTGCCACCGATAAGGGCTATCGTTTCGCCCTTTGGCACTTGAAGTCTAGATTCTTGTACCTGAATACTTCCGGCATTACTTCCATATTGCAAACCCAGAGGAGTACTAATGGTTAAAAGAGGTGGAGTAGGGGGTGCTGTGGCACTAAAGTGAGTACCATCCGCAAAGTTGAGTCCACTAGCTGTACTTGCGACAAAAGAGCCACCAATGTTTAGCGCTGCATTAGGGCCAAAGATAATACCACTGGGGTTAATCAGAAACAGGTTGGCTGTGCCATTGGCTTTTATTAAACCATCAATGTTTGAGACAAAGCCACCCGTTACACGCGTGATGATGTTTTGAATATCTAGTTCATTGTTAAAGTAAGCACTACCGTTGTTGGGTATAGAGAATAGGCGAAAACTGTGGAAGAGATTGGTTTGCCTTTTTGCTCCCCCATCAATCTTAAAAGCTCCGGTTTGAGTAGATGTAACTACAGAATTTTCACTACCTAAGGTATTATCATTGACAACTTGACTCCAAGCATAATTCCCAAAACTAGCGATCGCTTCAATCAGTCCTAAGGCAATAAATATCCCTGCTTGCCAGCTAAGATGCTGCCATTTATAGCCTTTCTTCCCCCCTATAACAGGAATTTTGCCGAGTTTTGTATGAGTTTCATCTATCATCTGAGAACGAGAAATAGGCTATTTTGTACCTATCTTTAGAGATATTGAATAATTTTTTTTAGAAATTTAAATTTATTTACACAATTTATTTTGGTTTTCTTAAAAAAATAAGGTTTTCTACTTTTATTAAATGGAAATTACCTTGAGTTTGGATGAAATTTTTACTTTTTTTAAACTTGAATTGATGAGTCTGCTAAAACTGAACAGAATATCAAAACAACAATAGACCTAATCTGAAAATAGGAGTCAGGAGTCAGAATTCAGGAGTCAGGAGTCAGAATTCAGGAGTCAGGAGTCAGAATTCAGGAGTCAGGAGT
>CBKWLJ010000435.1:0-8116 GCA_966675205.1 uncultured bacterium | reverse complement strand
GCTAACCCCTCCCTGCTCTTCTAGGAAGGGGAATGCGCGACGGAAGACTGTTCAGAATATCTTTGTAAGCTTTCCCGTTCTTTTTGGGACAACTTTTGACAAAATCTAAAATCCAAAATCCTTGCATCCAAAATCAATTGACCTATGGCTCCCGCAGCAGAAAATAAAGACCAAAAACATCCTCAAGAAAAGCAAGATAAAGCTATTGTCGATCGCCTTTTAGGAGAACAACCGAATAACTACAATTGTGCAGAGCTAGCCCGATTACGAATTCGCTATTACGGCTTTCCGGGTGCTAGAGAAATTCAGAGCGATTTGGATACCGTTCTTCAACGATGGCAAATGACAGAAGAGCAGCTCTTTGAGTTGACCCGTCAGCTTCATGTAACGGGTCAAGTTTACAAACCTGCTAACAATGCACAAGGGCAAGATGATTGGACTTAGAAATTAATCATAAGGGAACAGGGAACAGGGAGCAGACTTTAGGGTTTTTAGCAAACTTGTAGTGTTCGCAATTTCTCCTTTCCCATTCCCCCTTAAAAAAACTTCTGCTCAAAATATCGCTTTTGTCTAATCTATTCGTTTCTCCCGATTGACTTCAGCTAATGGTTGAGGAACGGTTTGTGGTAACTGTTTCTTGGGTGCCGGAGGAAACAGTTGAGGAACGTGATTGTGTTGCTCTAAGGGGTTAGAGGCAGGTACAGGTTCAATGTTGGGTTGAACTTGCTCATCGCCCAGCTTTTTGGTGGTTGCACTGTCAGCCGTTGCATTAATAGCAGTATTAATGGGTTCGATCGACTGAGCCACTTGCACTTGCTGCTGCAATTGTTCGGTTGAGGATACCAGTTTACCCAATCCGTTCACTAATTGCTTGAGATTGTCTCGGAACGCTGGATCTCCCGTCAAGTCATCCAAATCGGAAGTAATCTTTTGGGCATTTTCAAAGGTTGCCCGTGCCGAATCTAGCGTTTGTTGTAACAGCAGTACATTGTTTGGGTTGTTCAGAGAGGAAGAAATGTCGCGTAAGTTGGCAGATGCGGCAGCAGCGTTGGCGGAGAGAGTTTCTAAATTTTGAAATAGTCCGCCCACATTAATTTGTCCTGCTGTAGTGTTGAGTCTACCAGCAGCAGAACTGAGCTGTGCTGCTGCGGGGGACAAATTGCTGACAAGTCCACGCAGTTGGTCGCTAGTTTGGCGAACACTATCTAGGGTGCCCACTAAATTTGCTCGATTGGTGGCGACAAGATTATTGGTGGTAGCAACAAGTTTCGTGAGTTCGGCGGCAGTTAGGCTATATTGATCGGCAGTGTTACCAAAGCGTTGGGCTGTGTTCCCTAAGCGATCGGCTGCATTACCAAACCGACTCGATACAGTCCCGACTTGCTCCATGGTTTGATTGGCTGCCCTGGTCAGGGAAGTGGCTGCGGTGGAGAAGGTGCCTAATTCTTGCCGAGCGGCACGAGATAAAAGGGTCAACTCATTGGTGAGTTGTGTGACTCCTGTTGCAGCAACAGAGGCATTTTGGGTCAGAGTCTGGACGTTGGCAAAAAACTTTGGATCGGTGTAAAGTTCCCCAAGGCGAATGGTTTGGCGTAACAGCTCTTCAAAGCTGACGCCAATTTGACCTTGTAGGCGATCGTTATTGCAAATTACCACATTAGAATTGCATTGACCACTGAGGGGATTAATGGACTGTGCGTTTGTAGGTAGCTGCCTTAGGGGAGTGATATCAATGGAGGTTTCGCCCACTAAACCCGCTTGATTGGCTTCAATTCTGACATCTTTAGGGATTAACAACTCAGGAGAGTCAATTTCTACGGTAGCCCTAACGCCATTGGTTTCCGGTACAATCTCCATAATTTTGCCGACTTTAACGCCTCGATAGCGCACTGAAGCACCGGATTTCATGCTTGCCACGTTAGCAAACTGCACGAAGAATTGGTAACCCCGATTAAAGGTTTGACCGCGTATCCACATAACCAAGCCGACAAAGACAGCCAACCCTATCAAGATTAGTAATCCAACCGAGCCTTCTCGAATGGTTCGCGATCGCATAATTTTTTCTCCCTTAGCGATTAGCTCTGAACTGATGAACGCTTGACCTTTATCCCTTGCCAATACCCAATTTTGAATGACCTATGCTCGCTAACTGCTCTCATCTGATCGCTATAGCTTCATCCTAACCAATCACCTGAATCGGCCCGGTGGTACTGGCACTAAAGAATTGTCGAACGAGAGGATTATCAGTTGTGTCGATCTCGCTCACCTTTCCTTGCCACTGAATCTTGCCTTTGTAGAGAAACACCACCCGGTCAGCCGTGCGGCGAATTGTACTATCTTGGTGGGTCACCATGACATAGGAACCACACCCTCCGTCTGTAAACTGGAGCTGGCGGACTAAATCTTCAATTACGGTTGAAGCGATCGGGTCAAGACCAGCCGTTGGCTCATCATACAGTAAAACTTGTGGATTGTCTTTAGGGTTATCGGGGTTAGCCATGATCGCACGAGCAAAGCTCACCCGCTTCCGCATCCCTCCTGATAACTCTGCCGGGTAACGATTGCCAATCCCTGGTAGCCCAACCATCTCCAAACTTCGCTCTACCAATTCCCGAATTCGCCTATGCGGCAAATTGGAGTGTTGATACAGTAAAAAACCGACGTTTTCTTCTACGGTTAGCGAGTCGAACAACGCCGCCTGCTGAAATACCATCCCAATCCCAATGGGGTCTTCCGCGTCTTCGATTAAACCTTTACGTTGTTGTCCTGCAATGTAAATTTCACCCGCATCCACTGGCGTTAAACCAGCAATAATTCTCAATATGGTTGATTTTCCCGTACCAGAGGGGCCAATAATTCCTAGTGCTTCCCCTGGATAGATGGTCAAGTCAACCTGATCCAAGATGATATTCTCACCAAAAGACTTGCAAACTCCCTTTAGTTCAATCAGGGGCTCTAACATGTTGAGTTGCAGGTACAGGCTAATCAGTTGAAGGTTAATAAGTTACAGGTTAACAGGTTAGCAATTTGCGGTTGGGAACATTCAACCTGCAACTTTCCAACCTTCCAACCTTCCAACCTTCTAACCTTCCAACTTTCAACCCTAGAACATTTAGCGAACACCATTAGCCGTCACGGCGGGATTCTCCGCTGAGGATGCTTCCAACCCAAAAACGCGACTAAAGACTTTTTCTACTTTATAGCCAGAGTCAATCGACTCTAGGGGGTCTTTCCGCAAACGGTGACGCAAGCATAAAACAATCACACGGCGGATATCGTCCACAGTGACTTCGTTGCGTCCTTCTAAAGCCGCGATCGCTTTTGCCGCCCGATTGGTGACAATATCACCTCTTAAGCCGTCCACATCAAGTTCTGAGCAAACTTGAGAAATTTTCACCCGCAAATCGTAGTCCATTTCGACTTGGGAAAGCCGTTCTTGAGCTTCAACAAGCTGCTTCTGCAAAGTTTCTTGCTCAGGTTGGTACTTCTCCAAAAATTTTGGCGGGTCTTGGTCAAATTCTGCCCGTTGCTCCACAATTTGTACACGCAAGGGGGGTTCTTTGACGGTATGGATTTCGGCGTGCATCCCGAAGCGATCGAGCAGTTGGGGTCGCAGTTCTCCTTCTTCGGGGTTACCGGAACCGACTAAAACAAAGCGGGCGGGGTGACGAATGGAAATGCCTTCTCGTTCAACGGTATTCCAACCACTAGCCGCAGAGTCTAACAGGACATCGACTAGGTGATCATCTAAAAGGTTGACTTCGTCTACATAAAGGATGCCGCGATTGGCTTTGGCAAGCAGTCCGGGTTCAAAGGCTTTAACACCTTCAGATAGGGCTTTTTCAATATCAATCGTGCCGCACACCCGGTCTTCTGTTGCCCCCAAGGGTAGATCCACCATGGGAACTTTTTTATTGACAATCGACCGAGATTGTGAATCTTCTGGATTAATCCAGTCAGGGTCATTGGGGTCGCTGTTGAAGGGGTCGTCGGCAACTACCTCAATTTCTGGTAAGAGGTCAGCTAAGGCGCGAATGGTGGTAGATTTGCCTGTGCCGCGATCGCCCATGATCATTACCCCGCCGATCTTCGGGTCAATCACATTCAAGAGCAGGGCTAATTTCATTTCTTCCTGACCCACAATCGCAGTGAAAGGAAAAACCACTCGACGAGCAGTTATGGGCGCTTGGGCAGTCGGACTCACTTTGATTACCTGATAATTAAAATTTGATTACGCCTCTCATTTTGCCACACTGACTCCCCCTGAGTCTTTACTTTCAACAGAAGCGGGAGCTGGAACGATAATGTATCCTTGATTAATGTCACCGAGTACCCAGTTGCGTTGAGTGCCCCAATACCACCAGTGGGCGGCTACATAGGCGCAAATTAAGCTATCGAGTTGGTCTTCGACGGCTTTGAAGGCGGTACCAGTAGCAGGGATTTCTGGCAGCGATGAACTGATTCGGGCAAGAGGATGACTTGAGGAGAGATTGAGAGACGGTTCTAGGGTGGGGAGAATGTCAAAAATGTATTGACGCAGTTTGAGGAGTTCTAATTTGCGATCGCAAAGCCTACCCTTTTTGTATTTAAGGATGCGAGTTAGCCCAAATAAATGCACGATCGCAGGGTGAGGAAAGACCTCGATTTGGTAGCGTCCTAGCATTTGAGGGGTAATGGTTGGCGCGTGAGCAAAACCCCTTGCTTCTAAACTTAGACCAAATTCTACGGTGCGTTGAGCAAAAGGACGGCTGAGATTAGCGGGGTAGCAACCCGCGTGATACTGCCGAAAATATTTGTGGGTGAGTTTGTCGGGAAGACGCATCCCTGTCGCGTTGGGGATGAGTGTCGGGGCATCTACAGCAATCATTGCAGCTTCTGTCGGTGATGCCCATTTGTCCACCCAATTGAGGATGTCTGTGTTTGTCTGTTGTCGCTCTAAATCTAATAGATGTAGGCATCCGTCCGACCATTCTAGGCAACACAAACCACTTGCGCCTGAAGTCCAACCCAGGTCAATTCCCAAAAACTTCATCTAAGCTTTTTAACTAGAAATAAGTATATTTTGAAATTCTTCGTCCAGAATTACATTAAAGAAAGTATCTCACACAAAAAACTAATGAAAATGCGACCGAGGTGTTATCACTCGGCGCATCATCTCCACTTTATTGATGTGGAATTAGCTGTCAACCCGAATACTTCGGGTTACTATTGATGTAGAAAAAGAAAATGAGATGAAACAAATTCCCCATCGTTTTAAAACTCATTAAAGCTTTGGATATCACCACACCCAGGCAGATGGCAAGTCGGAATAGGGGTTGACCACGGACTTGCAGCAGGCCAGTCGGGTGTACCATCGGCCTTGAAAGGCACAGTACGGGTAAAGCCTTGATTCCCTTGCCAAACCGTTTGAAACAAAATTGTTCCATTGGCAGAAACAAAGCCGCTTTGGGCTTGAATGTCGCCACACCCAGGCAGAATGGAAGGCCCAATGGGGGCTGACCACGGACTTGCAGCAGGCCAGTTGGGTGTACAATCGGCATTGAAAGGAACAGTACGGGTGAATCCCTGATTCCCTCGCCAGAAACTCTGAACCAAAAATTTTCCTGGGGAGACATAAGCGTTTTGGCTTTGAATATCGCCGCTCCCAGGTAGAGCGGAGATGGGAATGGGGGCTGACCAGTCACTTGCAGCACACCAGTTGGGTGTGCCATCCTTCTTGAAAGGAATAGTGCGAGTAAAGCCTTGATTCCCTCGCCAGAAACCCTGATTTAACACAGTCCGGCACGAAATAATGTTGTTGCTGCTCAGGTTCTTTTCCTGCACGGGCATAGTTGAATCTGACATAGTTTTCTCCTTGGTATTGCAGAACAAAAAAATGATTTGAAACTAATCTCAATCCATGTAATCTGAGATTCAGATACGTTTCTTAACTTCACGTTTGAAGAGGGAGTAATCGTCGAACGTGATTCCAATTTGGCTGTTCAACTTGGGTTCGACCAGAGAAGATCGATGTTTTAAGGACTCAACTTAAGTGTTTTAGTTTTAAATTTGCTAAAGCCAGTACTGTAGAAGTTTTCAGCCGCTATAAAACCTAGACACGAGAATTTTTTAACTCGCTTAAAATCGGGAATTGGTCATTAAACAGGTGAATTCAATACAAAGCACTCAACTTACATAGCGCCAATGCATCTCCAAAAGCCAAGACGCGATCGCGGTGTTATCCTCACGCCTCAGGGATTGAAGAAACTCCAAGACACCAAACGGGAGGCAGAACTTTGGGAGAATGATGGAAAGCGGTACACCCTCGAAGCGTTGAGTGAACGTAGTGGATTAGGGACTGGCACTATCGCCAAGGTACTCGCTTGTGAAAAAGGAGTGGACAAGCAGACACTCGATCAATTCTTCAGAGCCTTTAACTTAGAACTGGATACAAGCGACTATGGTTGTGCACAGCAAAAAGGCACGAGCATTCAATCTCGCCAAGATTGGGGAGAGGCTATTGATGTATCCGCTTTCTACGGACGAACAGAAGAACTTGCCCAACTAGAGCAATGGATACTCAATGATCGCTGCCGACTCGTTGCACTATTGGGCATGGGAGGCATGGGTAAAACGGCTTTGTCTGTGAAGCTAGCCCACCAGATTCAGCACCGATTCGAGTACGTTATTTGGCGATCGCTACGCAATGCGCCACCACTCGCAGAACTGTTAGTCAGCCTACTTCAATTCTTATCTAGCGAGCAGGAAACTGACTTACCGGAAACTATAGATGGTAAGATTTCACGATTGCTGGATTATTTACGCTCCTCTCGTTGTCTGCTAGTTCTGGATAATGTAGAAGCAATTCTGCGGAGTGGCGAACGCACTGGGTATTACCGAGAAGGCTATCAGGAATATGGTGAACTCGTAAAAAGAGTGGGAGAAGCTTCTCATCATAGCTGCTTAGTGCTAACTAGCCGAGAAAAACCTAAAGAAATGGCATTCCTTGAAGGAGAAACACTCCCAGTTCGAGCGTTCCAACTGAAAGGCTTGCAGGAATTAGAAGGACAGAAAATCTTTAAAGCAAAGGGTTCCTTTTCTGGATCGGAGGTTGAGTGGAGAGTACTCATCGAGCGTTATGCTGGTAATCCACTAGCATTGAAGATAGTTTCAACGGCGATTCAAGAGTTATTTGAAGGTAATATTTCTGATTTTTTAGCCCAAGGCAAAGCCGTTTTTGGTGATATTCGCGATTTATTAGCTCAGCAATTTAACCGCTTGTCAGATGTAGAAAAAGAGTTAATGTACTGGCTGGCAATCAATCGTGAACCCGTGTCAATGCCAGAATTGCGAGAGGATATTGTATCGCCAGTATCGCAACTCCAACTGCCAGGGGCGCTGCAATCCCTCTTGAGGCGATGTCTCATCGAAAAGGCTACACCAAAGCTATTAGAGAAAAGTGTTGCTCTGTTTACCTTACAGTCTGTAGTGATGGAGTATGTAACTGAGCAGATAATTGAGCAAGTTTGTCAAGGAATTATAACTGCGAATATTGTACTTTTCAGAAGCCATGCTTTGATTAAAGCTCAGGCAAAAGATTACCTGAGGGACACTCAAACTCGCCTGATCCTCAAACCCATAATCGAACAATTACTCCAGGTTCTTGGCAGCAAAAGTTCACTTGAAAACCAATTGCAGCAAATTCTCTCAAGATTACAAGGTCAAGCTGCCCAAAAGACAGGATATGCAGGTGGTAATGCTATTAATATTCTGTGTCAACTGAAAACTAATTTAAGCGGTTATGACTTTTCTCATTTAACCGTATGGCAAGCCTATCTACAAGGGATGAATTTGCAACAGGTAAATTTCACACAAGCTAATCTTGCTAAGTCAGTTTTTGCTAAAACCTTAGGTGCAGTTCTTTCAGTTGCCTTTAGTCCCAATGGAGAACTTTTGGCGACGGGTGATACTGAAGGTGAAATTTGCTTTTGGCAAACCACTAATGGTAGATTACTTCTCGCTTGTAAAGGACACACCAGTTGGGTACATTCAGTTACCTTCAGTCCGGATGGTCGCACGCTTGCTAGGGCGTGTCATCAATTAAGCCAGATAACGGTAGCAGCAAGATAAATTGCTC
>CBKWLJ010000434.1:0-8148 GCA_966675205.1 uncultured bacterium | reverse complement strand
TTATTAGATACAAGCAGGAATACAAAATCACTCATAATCTGAATCTCGAAGGAGTTGTCAAAGCTTACAAATTAGAAAAATACCAAAATACTTTTTTCATAATTTTTGAAGATTTTGGAGGCGAATCTTTGAAAATTCTGATGGAAGATCAAAAATTTACACTTAGGGAATTTTTGATAATTGCCGTTAAAATATCTGAAATTTTAGGAAAAATTCACAGCCAACAAATTATTCATAAAGATATTAATCCCTCTAATATTGTCTTGAACTTATACACCCAACAGCTTAAATTGATTGATTTTGGTATTTCTACTATTTTTTCTCATGACAAACCTACTTTCAAAAATCCAAATATTTTAGAAGGCACTTTAGCCTATATCTCGCCAGAACAAACGGGTAGGATGAATCGCTCACTGGACTATCGCACAGATTTTTACTCCCTGGGTATTACTTTTTATGAACTGCTTACCGAGCAATTACCTTTTGATTCTAATGATGCAATGGAGTTAGTCCATTTTCACCTTGCTAAACAGCCGATTCCGCCACACCATCTCAACTCAGATATTCCTGAAGCGCTTTCAAATCTAATTATGAAATTATTAGCAAAAACTGCGGAAGAACGATATCAAAGTGCTTGGGGAATTAAAGCCGATTTGGAAGAAATTCTTTTTCAATTACAAAATCAAAACAAGATTTCACTTTTTCCTCTAGGTCGTCACGATATTTGCGACAAATTTCAAATTTCAAAAAAACTCTACGGTAGAAATCGAGAAATAGAAACTTTATTAACAGCATTTGAGCGGGTTGCAGGTGGAGAGGAGGCGGGGACGCAGGGATGCGAGGATGCCCAGAGAGAGGAATCCAAAATCGAAATGATGCTGATTTCAGGTTATTCTGGGGTTGGCAAATCATCACTCGTACAGGAAATTTATAAACCTATTACTAAACGTAGAGGGTATTTTATTTCAGGTAAATTTGATCAATTTAGTCGAAACATTCCCTACTCTGCGATTCTTACTGCTTTCTCGGATTTAGTCAGGCAGATTTTAACCGAAACTACAGATTCTCTTGCTCAATGGCGAGAAAAATTTTTAGCTGCCTTGGGTTCAAACGGTCAGGTAATCATTGAAGTAATTCCTGATTTAGAGCTGATTATCGGTCAGCAAGCAGAGGTGGCAGAATTAGCACCTGCTGAAGTACTAAATCGCTTTAATTTAGTATTTAAAAACTTTATTAACATATTTACTCAACCTGAACATCCCTTAGTAATATTTATCGATGACTTACAGTGGATAGATGCTGCTTCATTGAAACTTATTGAATTCCTCATGACGGCACCTGATAGTCAATATTTATTCTTTATGGGTGCATATCGCGAGAACGAAGTAGGTGAAACTCACCCTTTACTGATCACAGTAGATCAAATCAAAAAGGCAGGGATTAGGGTCAACCACATAGCCCTTCCTCCTCTTAGTTTAGGCGATGTCGCTCAGGTGATTTCAGATACCCTCAACTGTAATCTAGAAGAAAGTTACCCTCTTGCTGAATTAGTGCGAGGCAAAACGGGTGGTAATCCATTTTTTATCAATGAGTTTTTGAAGTCTCTATATACTGAAAAACTGCTCCAATTCGAGTTCCATCCCCTTAATTATTTGCTTATTTATAAAACGATTCATTCATCGACAATGACTCTTTATAAGAAGGAGAAAATAGGAAACATTAAAGGGAAATGGAAATGGAATTTAGAGCAAATTAAAGCCTTAGGTATTACTGATAATGTTGTTGAGTTGATGACGGGTAAGATTCAACAGTTGAGTCCTTCCGCACAACTAGTTTTACAGTTTGCTGCTGTAATAGGCAATCAGTTTGACTTACAATCATTAGCTATTGTCTTAGAACAATCTCTAGAAGAAACTGCACATCATCTTCATGAAGCCCTAGTAGAAGAGTTAATTTTACCGATAGGTAATGCCTATAAAGCAGTTAATGACTGGGAAATTAATCATTTTATTCAAAATAAAAAAAATTCGTCTTTGATATGCCACTCTTTTAACAATAATCAAAATCAAGATTTTCCTAATTTTCCCTACCCAACTCTCATCGAATACCAATTTGCTCATGATCGCATCCAACAAGCTGCTTATTCTTTGATTCCATTACCCAATAAACAAGCTATCCATTTGCAAGTAGGAAGGCTCTTGTTAAAAAGTACTGCCAAACAAGCCCAAGAACAGAAAATTTTTGATATCGTTAATCAACCCAACTTGGGCATTGAACTCATCACCGTCCAAGCAGAAAGAGAGCAATTGGCTCAATTAAACCTCGCTGCTGGAAAAAAAGCTAAGGCATCAGTTGCCTATAATTCAGCATGGAATTATTTAAGTTTTGGGATAAGATGTCTTCCTGTCGATAGCTGGAAAAAGCAGTATGACTTAACTCTAACTCTCTATGCAGAGGCCGCTGAAGCAGCTAGTTTAAGTGGCAAATTTGATGAAATGGAGAGATTAGTTGCGATTGTATTGCAACAAGCAAAAGCACTGCTGGACAAAGTCAAGGTATATGAAATCAAAATCCAAGGCTGTACAGTGCATAATCAACCCTTGGAAGCTATCAAGACAGCAATATCTGTATTGAATCTGCTAAAAATAAACTTTCCTCAAAAGCCAAATAAATTAAATATTTTACTTGAGCTTATAAAGACAAAATTAACATTGACAGGGAAACGCATTGAGGATTTAAGTAACTTGCCTCAAATGACTGATCCTTATAAGCTAGCTACTATGCGTATCTTATCAGGTGTAGCTTCTGCTGCCTATTTTGCTGTGCCTGAACTCTTTGCCCTTATTGTTTTTAAACAAGTTGAGTTATCAATCAAATATGGCAACACTTCAGTATCTCCTTATGCCTATGCTACCTATGGACTTATTCTTTCCGGAGAAGCTGTAGGAGATATCGAATCCGGCTATCAATTCGGACAACTTGCTCTTAATCTCCTTAAAAAAATTAATGCACAAGAACTTAAAGCCAGAACCCTCCTAATTGTTAACTATTTTATTCGGCATTGGAAAGACCATCTTCGAGAAACATTAACGCCTTTGCTCGATGCTTATTTAATTGGGCTGGAAACTGGAGATTTAGAGTATGCGGCTTATTCAGCTTGTGTATATTCCTACCATGCCTATGTATTGGGTAAGGATTTGGTCAAGTTAGAACGAGAGATGGCAATGTACAGTAATACATTGAAACAACTCAAGCAAGAAACAGCTTTTTATTATAACCAACTCAATCGGCAGTTTGTACTGAACTTGATAGGGCGGGCTGAAGATCAGTGTCGTTTAGTGGGTGAAAGTTATGACGAAGTAAAAATGTTGCCCTTGCATCTTGAGGCAAATGCTCAAAATATTTGCCACTCTCTCTATTTTTACAAACTTGTTCTCTGTTATCTTTTCGGAAATTATCAGCAAGCTCTAGAAAATGCAAAATTTGTAGAAAAATATTTAGATAATGCGGTTGGAACTATTCCTCTTTCTCACTTTTATAACTCTCTTGTTCATCTAGCTAGATATTCTCAAGTTTCTCGAGCAGAACAGAAAAAATTTTTATTGAAGATTAAAGCTAATCAGAAAAAAGTCAAAAAGTGGGCACACTATGCTCCAATGACTCACCTGCATAAATTTTATTTGGTGGAGGCGGAACGATATCGAGTTCTGGGTAATCAAACTCAGGCAATCCATTGTTATGATCGAGCGATTGAGCTTGCCCAAGAACATCAATACATTCATGAGGAAGCGTTAGCTCATGAACTAGCTGCAAAGTTTTATTTAAATTTAGGAAAAATCAAAATTGCACGAGTTTATATGCTAGATGCTCGTTATTGCTATCAGCGATGGGGGGCAATGGCTAAAGTCAAGGATTTAGAGTCACGATACCCTAATTTACTGTTGAGAACATCTGATAATAGTAGAACCAATAATGGGTTAAGAACATCGAAAAATAGTAATGGAGTAGTTGACAAAAATCCTTCCGCTAATTCAACGCTAACCAGTAGTGGTAGTTCAGATGCATTAGATTTAGCAACGGTAATCAAAGCCAATCAAGCTATTTCCAGTGAAATGATACTGGATAAGTTGCTAGAGAATTTGATGAAGATTTTGATTGAGAATGCTGGTGCCGAGAAAGGCTTTCTCATTTTGGAAAAAGCGGGAAAGCTACAGATTGAAGCGGAAGGTTCAGTTGATCAGGATAAGGTTACAGTATTGCAGTCCATTCCCCTGGAATCAATGGGAGGGTATGATAAAACACCACTCCTTTCTCCAGCCATTCTCAATTATGTTGCCCGTACCTTTGAGACTGTGGTTTTAAATGATGCTGTTCACGAAGGGCAGTTTATCTATGATTCCTACATTACCCAAACTCAAGCCAAGTCAATTTTGTGCTTTCCTCTGATTAATCAAGGCAAACTCATCAGTATTGTGTACCTGGAAAATAACCTAACCACAGGAGCATTTACTACTGACAGATTGGAAATCTTAAAATTATTATCCTCCCAAGCAGCGATCGCGATCGAAAATGCCAAGCTCTATTCAGAAGTTAAAGAGAGTGAGAGGCGGTTGACTCAATTCTTAGAAGCCATGCCAGTAGGGGTATCCGTCTTAGATGCTAGGGGTAAACCCTACTACGGCAATCGGATTGCAAATCAGTTACTGAGCAAAGGCGTTCTCCGCGAAACCCCTCCTGAGCAATTAGCACAAGTGTATCAAATTTACATCGCCGGAACTGAGCAACCTTGCTCTACAGGAGATTTACCTGGCGTCAGAGCATTGATGGGCGAAAGTGTAACCGCTGATAATTTAGAAATTCACAAAGAAAATGAGGTGATTCCGATTGAGGTTTGGGGGACACCTATCTTTGATAAAAAAGGAAATGTAACTTATTCCATGGTGGCATTTCAAGACATCACAGAACGCAAACAAGCAGAGGCAGAGCGAGAGAAGTTTACCTCTCAACTCTATCAACTCAATGAGGCATTCTCCCGCTTTGTTCCCGGTCAATTTCTCCAGTTTTTGGAAAAACAAAGTATAGTTGATGTTCAATTAGGCGACCATGTGCAAAAAGAAATGTCGGTACTATTTTCCGATATTCGCGACTTTACTAATTTATCGGAGAGTATGACTCCCCAAGAAAATTTTAGATTTATTAATGCTTTCTTGAGTCGAATGGAGCCTGCGATTATCGAACATCAGGGTTTTATTGATAAATATATTGGAGATGCAATTATGGCTTTATTTGGCGGTAGCGCTGATGATGCGGTTAAAGCCGCAATAGCCATGCTGTACCACCTTACCGAATATAATCAACATCGCGCTAATTCAGGTTATGTCCCGATTCAGATTGGGATTGGTATCAATACAGGTTCTTTGATGCTGGGCACAGTCGGAGGGCGAAACCGGATGGATACTACTGTCATCAGTGATGCTGTTAATTTAGCTTCTCGTATTGAAGGTTTGACAAAGAATTATGGAGTATCATTACTAATTTCTCATCATACATTTGCTCAATTAGACGATGTGAATCAATATATTTTTCGTCTCATTGACCGGGTTCATGTCAAGGGAAAATCAGCCTTGGTTAGCGTCTATGAAATATTTGATGCCGATCCACCTCGAATCCGAGAAAAAAAATTAGTTACGAAAACGACGTTTGAAGAGGCACTATTACTTTACAATTTAGGTTCTTTTGAGGAAGCAGCAAAGCTGTTTGGATTCGTCTTAACTCGTAACCCAGAGGATACTGTTGCTCAAATCTATCGCGATCGCTGTAACCAGGTTATTTCATGATCAAAATCAACTTCCCTATAGGTAGAATAGAATCAACAATGCAGTCCTTAAGTGCAAAAGGGATTGAGATCTCAAATGGAAGTACTAGACATTAAACGCGAAGTTGAATTGTTGTCGCAGCGCCTGGGTAAAACCCAGGACTATCTTTGACATCGCCGCTCTCAACGCTAAAATCCAAGACTTGGAGCAACTAGCGGCTCAACCCGATTTTTGGGACAATCAGACTTCAGCGCAGCAAACCCTTCAAGAACTTAACGACCTTAAATCTAATCTAGAGCAGTATGACCAGTGGCAAGCTAAGTTAGCAGATGCTAAGGCAGTTTTAGAGCTGCTAGAACTAGAAACTGATACATCGCTACTAGAAGAAGCTCAAACCAATCTAACTCAGCTCAATCAAGAACTCGATCGCTGGGAGTTGGAACAGTTACTCTCTGGGCCCTACGATGCAAAAGGTGCTGTTCTCACCATTAATGCAGGTGCTGGGGGGACAGATGCCCAAGATTGGGTGGAAATTTTACTGCGAATGTACACCCGTTGGGCAGAAAAGCACGGTTATAAAGTACACCTGGCTGAACTGTCTGAAGGGGACGAAGCGGGAATCAAGTCAGTCACTCTGGAAATTGATGGACGTTATGCATACGGCTATGTAAAGGCAGAGAAAGGAACGCACCGACTCGTGCGAATCTCTCCTTTTAATGCGAATGGCAAGCGTCAAACTAGCTTTGCTGGCGTAGAAGTGATGCCGATGATTGATAGTTCGGTTGAACTGGACATTCCGGAGAAAGATTTAGAAGTGACAACGTCCCGTGCTGGCGGTAAAGGAGGGCAAAACGTTAATAAGGTGGAAACAGCGGTGCGGATTGTCCATATTCCCACAGGACTTTCTGTTCGCTGTACCCAAGAGCGAAGTCAACTGCAAAACAAAGAAAAAGCCCTTGCTATTCTCAAAGCCAAACTGCTGATCATTGCTCAAGAGCAACGCGCTAAAGAAATTGCCGAGATTCGAGGCGATATGGTAGAAGCGGCTTGGGGCAACCAAATTCGTAACTATGTCTTCCATCCTTACCAAATGGTCAAAGATTTACGCACGAACGTTGAAACCTCGGCAGTCAGCGATGTCCTTGACGGTGACCTCGACCCATTTATCGAAGCCTACCTGCGCCAAGAAACTCAGCTAACTTAAAACCATTAGCTCATCCCCCGCACTTCAGCCGGGGGATTTAACGTCCTTCATTGGTTATTAGTCATTAGTTACTCAGGACAAAGAACTAATGACTTTCGCAACGGACTAGGTCCCTCACCCTATTGATAAAAATGGGGGCTTTTTACTGCTGTTTGGTGAGTTCCACCCCCTCCCTCTATTGAGGAAATCTACTATACTTTGAACGCAAGCTGTATACCTTTGCTAGCTCTATCCTATCGGGAGGAGTATTTCCTCCTTGAGAAGAACCGCTATAATTTAGCAGCAATTGTTAAGCAAGCTGTTACATTAGAGTCATAAAATCACCGTTGCGGTAAACTTATAGTCTTTTTATGAGCAAGCCATCTTCATCGATCGCCTCCTCAGAGCAAGAGCTTGAAAAATCTCCTCTTCCCGTAGTATCGGACTCAAACGAACCAAAACCCAGTTACGTCAAACTGGCAATGCGTAACATGGTGCGTAAGCGAGGGAAATCCTTACAACATTTTTTCCTAACAACAGTTGGGCTATTGGCTGTACTAATTGGTCTTGCTTACCTAACCCGTTAACCCCCTGGCAAAAAAGCCTTAGGAGATCGAGCAACAGTGGAAGTCGAAGTCAGCATCCAAGATCGTTTTTTTACAGTACCCCGATCAGTAGCTAGCGAGACTGAATATATTGCTATTTCCCCAGAAACTTGGGAACATTGGTTCCACTGCTGGATAGAAGTCTTGAAATCTACTCTTCCACCAGCTGAGTCCTACGAACTTTGTCTTCGTCTCACTGAAGATATCGAGATTCAGACGCTCAATGCTCAGTATCGTCACAAAAATCAGCCGACAGATGTATTAGCTTTTGCCGCCTTGGAGGTAGACTCTCCTCAGTTACCAACTCACCTTCAGTCTTCTATTCCCTTATACCTGGGTGATGTGGTGATCTCAGTTGAGACCGCTTCTCGACAGGCTCAACAACAGGGGCATCCCTTACACATAGAATTAGCCTGGTTAGCAACTCACGGTCTTTTACATCTTTTAGGCTGGGATCATCCAGATGAAGAAAGTTTGAGAGAAATGCTAAATCAGCAGGAAATTCTACTTCAGGCAGTGGAGTTACCCATCAAAAAATGAGGGT
>CBKWLJ010000433.1:0-8153 GCA_966675205.1 uncultured bacterium | reverse complement strand
ATGGAACAGGAAAGCCTGAACCTCAGTAAGGATCAGATTCAAGACTCACAGGCATCGGCAGTCCTCAAGCAACTGCTGGATAAGCAGTTGCTGGTTGTCAACAGTCGGCGTCGTAATGGCATCATTCTCTATAAGCGCTTTCACGCCGAATTTGCAGGACCAGGTTCTGCGGTTGGCGGAATGTTTGATTTGGATTGCCAGAAAGTGCTACTAGTTGGCAACTTCTCCCTGGTCTATCCAGAATCTACAGATGAGCGGCAGCGTGCTTATGCACTTCGGCGGCAGTGGATTCGACTCACCAAACAAATTACTGACAATCCAGTACCAATACAACGTGCTCAGATGATTCTGAATCAGTTTGAACACTACTTTGATCCCGATACGATTACTAAGCTGCCAGATGAAGCCTTTGCCCTTTTGGTAGGGGTTTTGCCCCATACCATCAGAAAAGTGCGTAATACCGCCGATCGCTTAGATGTTAGTGTCAGTGGTTAAGAAATCACTCTAAAGGCAAAAAACAAAAGCCTAGGTTAAGCTAGCTCGAGTGGCTAGTCAAATCTGTCATGGCTGAATCAATCTCATAATCCTTTGTCAAGAAAAAATTTCATCAAGTAGATGCCTTAGTGCAACGCGACAAAATTTTTCTACCGATTACGGAACCTGGGAAAGCTGGGGAAGAATACTAATGGTGGTTTATTTATTGAGCTTCCACAGTTGGAGTTCTTTGGGCGAAATTGGCTCTATTTGGTAGTTAGGGCTCTGTTCAATTGCAGATTTTAATCCTGGGGAAGGGTTGAAAACAAAAATATCACTAAACCCTTGAGGAATTCTGGGTATATTGGGTTCTGATATTAATTGAAGCCGTACTTTCTCATTGAGCAGGTAACTCATAGATAAGAGTTCGCCTAAATTCGCCCGGTAGTAGCTGGTCATTAAGAGTGGACGATTCGTTTGATTAATCAGACTGGCGGCCTGCACATGAGTATCGCTAGGCTTTTTATTCCACCAAACCTGAGACTGGGAATAGACGGTGCACGACACCACTCCAGCAGAAATTAAAATAATCATCAGAACTTGCCAGAGTTTTTGTTCTATCAAGTTAGATAGTACAATTTTACTAGTAAAAAGATAAGCAACGGATAACAAAACTCCTAAAAAACAAGGAATTAGATATCGAGGCACACTAGAGCGCATTCCCCCATAAATTAAGTCAGGGATAACTAAGGCTAAGGCAGGCACTCCAATCATAGTTAGAAGAAATAAATAAACTTTTTTGGGAGCAGTATGGCAGAGAAAATAGAGAGAATAACCTACCAAAACTAAGCAGAGTAAGACAGTAGGAATTGTATAGATAGCAGGAGCGCTAGCGTCTAGGTTGATATCAAAAAATACCCGACTGATGTGACCTACCCAACTTTTAACTAAACGTGATAAAGGGACTGGAGTGGATGCCCAGGCTGTTGATGATTGGGCTTTCTCAAAGCTACTTAACGTTAGTAAAATCCAAGGAGTAAAAGCTAAAAATCCAGCGAACGATGCGACTAAATAAGCAGTCATCGCCTTCCTCCCACGGAAGCCTTCTACTAAGGCTACATAAACACCATGACCAAGCGCTGTTAAAAGAATTAAGGGAAGACTATAAAATCCGAATGCCAAAGTTGCAGCATAAATTATCCAACTTTGCCAGGTTTTAAGTCGTAATGCTCGCAGGAGTGAGGCGCTTGATAATAAGATCGCTACCATCAACAGGCTATACCCTCGTGCTTCCTGAGCAAAGACAACATGAACAGGAGAAACTGCAATCAATACAACTGCCAACCATCCAGTTAAGGAAGATTCAAATAACTCGATGCAGAGCCAATAAATACAGGGAAATACCAATAAGCTAATGAGAGCAGAAGCACTTCTAATCACCGCCACAGAGTTGCCGAACCAGTGCATCCAAAGTCGGGTAATCATATAGTAAATGGGAGGATGCTGAGGGTCTTCTACAATTAAAGTGCGGATTGTATCCATTAAGCTGGTTTCAGGCGTTGTATACTGATACTTCAGTAAATCGTTGACTTTAATTACACCACCATTAAAAAGTTGCTGCCGCACGTCTTCTCCGGTGTATCCGGCTAGGTGTAATGAAGTAATCGTCTCGTCATGCCAGTAAACTTTAAGACCAAGATTAGCGAAACGAAAAAACACGCCTAAAATCAATAAAGTCACGACTATAAGCCGCAACCAAATCGGAGGAAGTGACCATTGTTGCGTTAATGTACTTTTCATAACTTCTTTGGTAGTGCTAAATCTAACCCTGAAAATTCAAGAATGCCTCGAACCAAGTTTCAATTCTGAATTCTTTTGATCAAGGTTTAACTAATTTCCAAATCCGACTTTCTTGGTGGCGATCGCTTGGCTCGATCTTAGCCTGATACTTTTCCTCAATCCCGGCTTGCAAAATCGGAGATGGACTGATAAAAAATACATTCCTAAACCCTGCGGGAATCTCTGTTACGGTATTTTTAGGAATAAACTTAAATTTCACTTCTGGTTTAAAAAAATAGCTGAGAGATACTAAATTAAAAACATTATACCGAGGAGGCGACGAATCTATTTCTTCAATAATTAGCGGATTACTTGCTTGGTTGATGAGATGAGCAAGTTGTCGATTATTGGTATCCGTTAGATTATTCCACCAAACCTCAGCTCGGGACACGACGACACAAGATATTACCCCACAAGTTAGTAGTGCTAGTAGGGTAATCTTCCAGAATTTACTTGACCAGTTGTTGTTTAGGGTAGGACTAAATTTAAGTTTAGAAGCAAACAGGTAGGCAACGGATACCTGGATTCCTAAGTAACAAGGAATCATATATCGACCTGTAACTGAGGTGCGTCTCCCTAAGGCTATATCGGGTAAAATTAGAGCTAATAAAGTAAAGCCGATTAAAATAACCAGAAACAACATAGTTCGTTTTGGGGCGTGACGAACTAGAAAGTAAAGAGAGTAGGCGACTAAAATTGATATTAATAAAACATTTACAATAAGAATAATCAAACTGGACAAGGGGACGGCAAAAGGTGAACTTGAGGAAAATCCTGTATCTATAAAATTACGGCTCAGGTTGCCCAACCAACTTTTTAGAAAATAAGTGAGAGGGGTTTTTGTGTCTTGAGCTGCCGTCATTGTTAAGGCTTGCTGGTAGTTAGTCAAAACCACGACAAGCCAGGGCGAAAAAAGGAGAATTCCGACTAAACTGCTGAGTATGTAGGCTTTGAGTGTTTTACTCCAACGGTCGTTGTTCAGGACAAAAACATAGATAGTATGGGCAATAGCAACTAACACGAAAAACAGGTGAGAATAAAGACCGATCGCAAGGCTAGCAGCGTAAATGCCCCAACTGCGCCAACTGTTGACACGTATTGCTCGTAGGAGTGAGGCACTCGATAGCAAAATTGCCACGATCCACAAGCTGTAAGGTCGTGCTTCTTGAGCATACACCAGTTGAAACGGAGAAACGGCGATGAGAGCGCAGGCTAACCATCCTACCAGCGATGAGTCAAATAATTCTAAGCACAACCAATAGATGCAGGGGAAGGCTAACACACTTAAAACGGCGGAAAAACTTCTAACTCCCACTACTGAATCGCCAAAAATTTGCGCCCAAAAACGCACCATTACAAAATAAAGGGGGGGGAGTTGAGGTTCTTCGCTAGCTAAGCCCCTAATTGTGTTAATGACGCTTTTTTCCGGGCTAAGGCGCTGATATTGGTGTAGTTCTTCAAGAGTCAGAATTTGACCCTTCAAGAGTTGCTGTGCGACTTCAGCTTCTGTATAACCTGATATCCGTAACGAGGTGTAGGTTTCATCCATCCAGTAAATTTTTCGGTCAAGATTGATAAACCGAAAAAATAGACCCAAGACTAAGACGACGATGAGCAAAAACCGTAACCCTTTTGAAGGTAGCACCCAGCTTTGGAGCAATTTGCTTTTCATCCAATCAATTTGAGTTCGATCGCCAGAGTGAGCAGCCAAGGAAGTCTCAATTTTACAAGGAATGGTCAGTTTGGGTGTGCTGATCTGGTTCGATGTTGACGGATAGCCACCAGAAATGCGGCTAACACGATCAAAAGTACTATACCTAAGCCTAGCGTGATGCGATCGGTTCCCCTCAAAAAGACGGGTTTGTTTTTGGACGATTCCCTATACTACTTCTAAACCAACGTAATGACCGTAACTTCTGGTGGACAAAATAGTCGTCCGGGTGCATAACTCCCTAAACCGCGATTGACATAAAGCTGATTTTGCCCCACTTGATGCAGTCCCTGTGCCCATTCCCAGTGCTTAACGACTTTAATCGAGGATGTAATTAACGGTATCCGGCGCAGCATTGATTTGGGAATATAGGGTTGGAGCCTTTTCATTAATAGAGGGCCGACTCCCAATCCTGGAATCATCACCTGGCCTCCATGGGTATGACCGGATAGTTGTAAATCCACCCGCCATTGTTGCAACGGCTCAGCTGTGTCAGGATTGTGAGATAAGACGATGCAGGGTTGGTTCGGGTCAAGCTGATTCATCACGGGGGCAGGATTGAACTCCTGTGACCATAAATCAGCTAATCCCACAAGCGGTAATTCTGGGCCTAGAGGATAGGCGATTTCATTCCACAACACTTGCACTCCAATACTGGTCAAGGCATTGATAATGATTTGTTTTTTTGATTGATTACGGCGGGAAATGTCGTGGTTTCCTAGTACTGCATAGATACCCACACGGCTTTGCAGGTACTTCAAGCGCTGAACGAGTGGGTGAATCGGGTTGGGGTTGTCTGTAATGTAGTCACCCGTTAAAAGCACTAAATCGGGTTCAGCTTGGTTGCTGAGTGCGATCGCTTCTGCTAGCAGCTTTTCTGGTAGCCGCACGCCATCGTAGTGTAAATCTGAAAGTTGTACGAGTTTTGTCCCTTTCAAGGATGGTGGTAAATTGGCGATCGCAATTTTTACCCTTTCAACACGTAACCGTCCTGAAACTATCCAGTTCATGTCGTTGCTGTTCTCTTCCCTCACAAAGCGCTTCCAGCATAGCTTAGAGACATAATTTCCACTTACATCTCAAGGTAACCAGGAATACCTTTATAAAATTACGAACCCATTGGTAGAAATCTGGATAGTTTTGCCAACTTTGATCACTTAACTCTGATTCGGCAGCATGAAACGCTACTTGAACAGTTGGGATAAACTTTCAATACAATAAATAAGAACTACCCCATCTGGCCGCTCAAACCATGATAGAACTCATTTTAGACTCTCCCATCCTTCTCGGTTTGATTGTTTTAATAGGGGGGATTTATTTTTTCAGTCTTTTTCACTACGCGGGTAAAGATAGAAGATTTGTTTTCAATCTTGAAAGATTTTTTCTAGCTATTTTTACAATCACCTTAGTCGGTTATACAGGAGCTTCCATCTTTCCGTTTACAAAACTACATCCTCGTGTTTTAACTTTACGTAGCACAACCTTACCTACTATAGCGGGAAATATTGGCATTTATTTGAGTGCTTTATTTCTATTAATATCGCGGTTGCGTTCAACCTTAAAAACCTTTCTGAATACTGTTGTTATCTTTCTCTCGAAATCCCCATTTTTTGGGGCGTTAATGTTAATAGCTTTCTTGTCTTTTCTCTGGACGGAAACCCCTGATATCGCTCTTAAATCATCTTTTGCCCTATTAATCGTTTCTTTAATTGCAATTTACTTCGCTCAACAGTACACTTGGCCAGAAATCTTTAATTTCATGCGCTGGCTTAGTCTGATTATAGTAATCTTATCCTACTACGCAGTTTTTTTTGTAGAGGGAAAAGGAGGAGCGAGTTGGAATGGAATTTTGGGTCACAAAAACCATTTTTCATTTTTTATGGCTCAAACGATTCTTTTATGGTTAATGTATATTGTATACTCGCGTAAAAATATAGGTTTGTCGCTGGTATTTCTTGGGGTAACTGCTATCGCTTTCCAACAGGGGAACAGTGGGGCAAGCAAAGTCTTACTAGTGGTGTTACTCAGTTTATGGGGATACTTAGGGTTTATCAAAAAATTGCAAGTTAAATGGGCTTTTGTTTCGGTTATTCTCTTTCTAATTGTGAGTATTTGCTTGACGATTATTGTTACAGAAAATTTAGAATTTATCTTCGTCGATACTCTGAATAAAGACATGACTTTAACTGGCAGGACGGACTTTTGGCCTATGCTCGTTCATAAAATCAACCAACGCCCTATTTTAGGTTATGGATTATCAGGTTTTTGGCAACCTTGGCGAGGAATAGATAACCCAGGGGGTGATGTCATTGTCGCTAAAACTCAGTTTCGACCGGTTCATGCTCATAATGGCTTTTTAGATCTCGGTCTTGAGCTAGGGTGGCTCGGATTAGCATTGTTTGTCATTTCCTTTTTTAATAATATAGCCAAGGCTGTTGTTTATTTAAGCCGCAATCCCATGCCTGCTGCTGGTTTACCCCTTTTACTGTTAACGTATACAGTGATGCCCAATCTGACAGAAACAGGTCTTTTAGGCTCTACTGGATTTTGGTTTTGGTATGTCGTCACAACAGTCAGATTATCCTTAGATACGTCAGGAAAAACTGTTAGGAAAAATCACGTATCTTTGCCTACTTCTCCAGACAGAAATTTTTTATAGGTAATTAAAAATTTTTAATGTTTGAACAGCTTGCTGCTATTACTCAAAAAATTAGCCCAAATCTGCGTAAGATTATCGGCAATACTGCTTGGTTATTTGGCGAAAGAATCTTGCAGATGGGCTTAGGCTTATTGGTAGGAGTTTGGGTTGCGCGTTATCTGGGGCCAAGCCAATTTGGTTTGCTTAATTATGCAGTTGCAATTGTTGGGTTGCTCAGTCCCCTGGCTACGCTAGGACTCAATCATATTGTCGTGCGCGACCTCACACGCGACCCCTCTTGTAAAGCCGAAACTTTAGGGACTGCTTTTGCGCTAAAACTTTTAGGTGGCTTTGTCACCTTCTGTATTACTGTTGGCCTTGTTTTACTGTTAAATCCTCAAAATCACTTGATTGTTTGGCTAGTAGCGGTTGAAGCCATCGGCAAAATTTTTCTAAGTTTTGAGGTTATTGATTTTTGGTTTCAGTCTAAAGTGGAATCAAAATATACAGTAATATCCACGAATTCCGCTTATGTTCTCATCAACGTTGTCAAGATTATTTTGATTCAGCTTCGTGCTCCATTAATTGCCTTTTCCGCAGCCCTTACCTTGGAGAAGGCAATGGCAGCTTTGGCACTGGTTATTACTTATCATGTCAAAAAGAATTTCATCACCGCATGGCGATTTAGCTTAGCACGCGCCAAGGAATTACTTGAGCAAAGCTGGCCTTTGATTCTCACGAGTTTTGTCATCGGCATTTATATGCGAATTGATCAAGTAATGTTGGGGCAAATGAGTCAAGCTGAGGAATTGGGCCGGTATTCGGCAGCCGTAAAAGTTTCTGAACTGTGGTACTTCATCCCCAATGCGATCGTACAATCAGTTTTCCCTTCAATTGTTCAAGCTAAAGAAATTAGTGAGGAGGTGTATTATGAACGGATTCAAAAGCTTTTAAATTTTATGGCTTTAGTTTCTTATGCTGTAGCCATCCCTATCACTTTTTTATCTAATGTCGTTATTACTACTCTATATGGCAATAATTATCAAGCCGCAGCTCCATCGTTGGCAGTTTTAGTTTGGGCCGGCTTGTTTGTGTCAATTGGATTAGCCCGCAATCCCTGGTTGATTACAGAAAACTTGATGAAGTTTGCTGCGGCTACCACTGCTGTTGGAGCAGTAATTAACGTCATTTTAAACTTTATCCTCATCCCTACTTATGGAGGATTAGGCGCAGGGATTGCGACAGTCATCGCTCAATTTTTTGCCGCTTATCTCTCCCATGCTTTTTATCCCAAAACTCGAATATTTTTTTTCAAGCAAACTCAGGCTATCTTTTTAATTGACTTATTCAAACAAGCCAAGCTCAGGATAGGAAGGTAAGCATTAATATAGTTGAGGCGGTTGTCCCATTAACTTATTAATCATTCTATCCATCGCTAAAACGAGATAGTGTTTGAATAAATAGTAATTGAAATTTAGGTTTTTTACGCCA
>CBKWLJ010000432.1:0-8183 GCA_966675205.1 uncultured bacterium | reverse complement strand
AGGAGGCAGAAGGCAGAAAGGATATTGCTTGTACAGTAAGGTTTTTAACCGTTTTGAACGGGCGGGTTCTTATCGTCGAGCGTGGAACACAGGTAGGGCACAATATATCGTGCCCCTACGAAAAATTTGCATTATCTCGTTCCAAGGCTCCAGCATTGGAATGCTGTTTTAGAGGCGCTGCCTCCAACTTAAGGCGCAAAGAGCCAAAATCTTTTGTCCTCGTTAGGCTTAGGGCTATTCAGGGCTATCTGAGCAAAATACTCCTGTACTGAATCATTGATAAATCGATAACGTCCACCCTCCCGTTCCAAAAATCCCAATTCGGTAGCATAGTTGAGGAACTGAGCATAGTTGGCAGGAATAGCACCATTCTGCTTGAGAATCCAGCGCAGGATTACGTGTTGCAGGCAAGCTAACCCCCCAACGTAAATGCCGAAAAAGACGCCATTACCAATGCTATCGATGAGTAGATCGAGGGGTTCTAACGGTTCACCGGAGGCTAAGAGGACTCCAGCATAAAGTAAGCCCCAAGCCATACCACCAATCACTGTAAAAATTCCTGCATTGAGGGCGGATTCTCTCATGCCTTGATTACTGACAGTGGGATGAGAAAATTCTGGAACCAATAGCCCCCAAATCAATCCTTCAATCAGCCCCCAAACTAAAGAATCAGCTATTCCTAAGAATAGCCATTTAAAGCCCCAAAGTAACCAACAAACCAAGGCATCAATTATACCATAAATCAGTCCCCAACACAGCCCTTCAATCAATGATGCGAATAATTGTTTTTTGGCAAAATCAAGCGAGAACTTGAGGCGAGTAATGGGGTAGATTTCTTTAGTAAGAGCTAAAATAATTCCGTAACTTAACCCACCAATGCTGGCACCAATCAGCCCAGTTGTGCCTACATAAATTAGGGCAACGATTAATCCGGTGATTAGCCCTATTGCAATTTGATACAACCACATCTGAGTAGAAGATTCTAACCAAGAAGGCTGCATATTTTCAATTAAAAATTCTTTCCTTTTGTCTTGTTTGAGTTGACGCGCCAGTCGAGCTAGCCAATGGTAGGTTTGTTGCAGGCTAGGCTCAGTTCCGGGTGGATAGGTGGTTTGGTTGACGTTGCGAATAGGTAGAGTCAGGAGAGAGTTACGAAGCAAGTCCTGCTCCAAGGCTGTAAGAGAGGGTTGGACTGGAGCAAGGGGAGCATCGAGTTGACCATCGAATTTTGACATGGTTGCAGCTAACTCAGATGGGGTGTCGGTAATGCACAATTAATCTGAGTGTAAATGCTTACTCCAATTTTAGGATTCCTCAGCCTATCTATTTAATCGAGTCAGAGAGCCGTCTTAGGGCGAGATGAAAAACTAAAGCGATCGCCTTTTGATTGGACGAGGTGAGAAGCGATCGCTTCCAAGACTCCTTCTGAACTGACTACCATTCATCATTACTCAAGCATGAGAAGATTCTATGAATAGTGCCGACACTATTGACCGACATCAACCTGAACTCGCACTCGTTCAATATTGTTAAACGGCTGATTTTCTTGTCCGGGGACGCGAACAGTGGGAGCATAGAGCGGGTCGTTAGAAAGTAATTGCACGTCATCACTGATCTGCAAGACACCTAACTGTCGGCGAGGGGTAAAAGTATCATTAATCTCACTATTATTGGAGACATTACCAGCCCTAGCAGGTGCAGCAGCCGAAGAATTATCTAGAAAGAATTGATTAAAGTCATTTTGTACGGTTCTATTTCTAATACCCGTGAGAGAACCACGGGATGTAAATTCTCCAGTTTGTGTGTTTGATGGTTGCCTCGGCTGGGCCTGAACTGAGCTAACGAACCCTGCGATCGCTGCCAGAACTCCCAAGCTTGTAATCATTGTGTGTCTCATGGCTTTCTTCCTAAATAGAATTTGTTAGTTTTTATTTTTATGATGTTCTAATTGCGTAAGTTTTACCTCTATCGTAGGAGCATGAGTGAGCTAGTAGGCGTCTTCTATTGGATAGAGCCTTGCCGAAAAATGAAAAATTGCTCAAGACAAGTTCTGAGATAGATACTCAAGGGCAATAGGGAGTGCGATCGCATTTTGAATTGGGGTGGACAGTACCTTAGCCAAGTTCACCCCAATGCTGATAACAGGGATTAGGTTGTGGAAACTTTGCGGAGGAGCGTTCTCATCAGCTTACCGGGAATGGGAGCAGGCAGGAGGGGACTCCATTCGCTGATGTGGCAAAACCGGAGGGCGCAAAGAGTATGAACGATGGTGGTTACGGCTGTTTTGGAGCCGATAACGAGAATTTGTCCAGATTCTTGTTCTGAGTTAGGTGGAGTGGAGGCAGGAGAGGTTTCTTGGGTTTCTGGCAGAGAGTCTTGGAACATTGAGATTTTCCTAATGTTGCTTATTGTCACCATCATACTTCAACGATGCTAATCAGCAACATTTACTCCGTCATAAGCCTCTGACACAATCTGGGGCATGGGAAGAGCAGGTAACGCCCTTAAACAGGTACTAGAAACTTATGGCATCAGCCAAAACCAACTAGCGGTAGCAATGGGAATTGACCGCTCAAATCTTAGTCGCTGGGTTAGTGGAAGCAGAGACCCGGCAGCCGAGGCGGTGTATGAAATTAGGCTGGCACTTCAGAAAATTAATCCAGTGGCGGCTGAGGAATTTGTTCGGTTGTATCTATACGATTCAGTTGGAGATGAAGGGAACTCTTAGATTTTACTGAGGGGTTTGAGGAATGCGATCGCGTTTTGAACAAATGAGTTAGGATATGCACTTTCCTGAAAGTCAAACCTTACTCTCCGGATAATTGCAGAACATCATTAACAATTTTTTCAGTTAACCACATACCTTTGCTACGAAGCATTGTAATCACTGGTGCCACGGCTGAGAGATATCCTGCTTGTTTGGCTTTGATTAATATACCGAGAGTGCCTGTGTATTTTAAGCTATACAAATCAGCGATTCGTCGTCCTAAGCTATCATCAAGAATCAGCAAGCTACCAGGATTTTCCAAACCTAAAGCAATTACCTCAGCCTCGCCCTGTCCTAAATCAATAACAGCAGGGATAATTGCCGCCGATGCAACTGGGCGAATTTGAATCCATTCGATAGCGTTGACTTCTGGAACATCTACCCCTTGCAGTTTCCCAACCTCCAATTCTTGTGGAACTGCTGGTGGTGCTGTAATTGTGCCGTATAGTTGTTGCAGTAATTCTAGACAGCCTACTTGGTGAAGATAGAGCAGAGGCGATGTGTTGACAATGATCAGAGTTTTAGGCATTGTTGACATCTTGCTCTAGTTGTTCAGTTGTTAAGAAGAAGGGGGATACCTGATAGCGACCTACTAGCATTAGGAATTCTACTCGTGACATACCCGCCAATTGAGCAGCACGCCCTGATGACAATTTACCCAGTTCAAACAGCTTTACAGCAGCTAAGATAGCGAGTTCTCTTGAAATTGTTTCGGGTGTTTCTTTGAGACTGATTAGCACTTCTTCAGGAATCTCGATCTGTACTGTACTCATGTTTGATATCTTCCTATGAGAGTAGATTGAATGAGAGAGTCATAGAACTACAGTAAACCCCCTACCGTACTCAATAGTAGGGGATTGAAAATTTCAAAATTACTGTCGCTTGTGATGTGTTACTTGAGTTTTGTTGCAAGTGACGGGTCTAGATAACGTCTTTAACCTTCCCCATTAATGAGTCTGCAAATTGACCCCAGTAGCTTCGGAGATCTCCGTAACGTTCACGAGGATTTTCATCCATTGATTCCGCTTTACCGTATGCAATTATTAGAAGGGTCAACGCCTCAATTGTCCGTTTTGCAGCTCGAACAGCCTCGTCGCCAGATACACCTCCCGGTGTCCGTTCAGCGATTGATCGGATCGGTTCCCACATTTCTCGATAGAACCGATGCCGTGTGTTGAGTCGGATAATGACCTGACCGTTTAAATGTTCGATGTCGATAAACATGTGACCAGGGAAGTTGACTGACTCGATCACGAAGGGGAGATCTTTAATGGCTTCCAAATATTCCTCCTGCGCCTTCTCATCATCCCCAATCACGTCTTGAGCTAGGTCACGTTTTATACGCTCCTCCTCTGATTTATCTTTAGGTCCCTTAACCCGGCTTTTCGGAAGAGTTCGATTTGCGCTCTTAGTAGCCTTAACAACAGGAGTGTGTTCACCCTGATGTTTTTGATCCTCTCTTGCTATATTGCCCCGGATCTCATCGAGTTTCGCACGCGCCTCTGCAACATGCTTCTTCAAGCGTTCACGAATTTGTGTTCTGAGTTCATCATGAGGTTCGACACCACGCTTTACATTCCGGACACCGAAATAATCGTCAAGATCAGGCTTAAATGCCACCTCAATACCTATGAAGCGGTCTTGTGGCTCGATACCTCGCGGGAATATCCTTGGTACGGTCGTGTAGTTAATCTCGCGATCGAGCCGTACAAAGCTGATACAGCCCTCATTTTCTGGAACTCGAAGCTTATGAGCTAGCTCATCTCCGCCCGTTCTGGACTCTCGCGCCACTTCTTTGGAGTAAAGTGTCACGGTGAGTTCCGCAGTGGAGCCTCCAATAGGGATTAACTCCTTATTAGCAATGATCAAGGCAGGAAAATGCGTCTTACGACTCAACTGAGAATTTTCCTGGCTGTCTTGCCCGCTAGCCTTGCTCGCACGAGAGTAGTATTTCGTCAACACCTTGTCTGCCCAGGTTCCTTCCATTAGAAATAGTGGATCGTGGGGAAGAAGCTTTGTGTTGTTGACAGAGATATTAATCCCACCACGAAGGAAATAACGAAACATTCGCGAGAGTTCCTTCTCAACCTCAACTCGCAGGGCTTTTGCATCCGGCGCTCGCCGACCCTCTTCAAGGCGATCAACCTTTGACCAAACCACAACTGTTCCAGAGCCTTGAGGCAGCAGCGATATTAGCTCATCAGGAACGGGTTCCAAGTTCGGCATCTCAATACCTACAACTTCGCCTTTCTCTTCCTGTTCAATAGCGTCATCTAGATCAAAGTAGACGTGCAGCCAAGACTCTTCCTCACTTGTTCGGCTCCAGACATCGATTCGACGCCCATAGTTTAGAGCAGCCAACTTTGCCCCTACACCATACTTCCCAATGGTGTCCTTTTGCATGTACCTTGTGGAGAATCCAACTTGTAGATAGTACGGCAATATATCGCTATCCATGCCGTCTCCATCATCGATAACAACAATTCGGTGAATATGTTTCTTACCGTACTTATCCTGAGCCTCATCTAGGCATAGTAGGATGTTATTTGCATTTGCTTCAAGACTGTTATCAATCACCTCCCCAAGTGCAGCAGCGAGACTATAGCCAGAATCACGGAGAGACTTCAGGGCGTGCCCGCTGAGAACTACTGGAATCCGCTGTCTAGTTGTATTTATCTCTGTGGTCATCATTGGTTATTTCATTCTCCTTTGAGTGTTTTTGGTTCAGTTGTTCATAAGGGTTTGCCTAAAGCAATCCCTAAAGCTTTAATGTCTTTGGTATTGCAGAATGGACAGAGTCCTTCAAAACCTACTGGTCGAGCAGGGTGAATAATGTTGAGCAGTTGGGATTTATTTTGAAGCCCATGGAACCAGAATGATTCCAAGCAAAAAGCTTGAAGCGGACTGGGACACACTTCCCAAACAAAATGTGATGCATATGTCAATAGTGGATGGCTCGAAAGCCGTTTTTGAAGGCAATGATCTGAACGACCGACGTATATAGGTGTTCCATGTTTCATGAGTAGGTAGGTTCCTACTATCTTTCGTGGAATCAGGGTATACACCACTTCAGGACTAAATTGGAAGGCAAAACGTTCTATGCTCGTAGTAAAAAGCCTAATTTGCTGTACCATTAACTCGCCTCTTGCTCAAAAAAAAAGGGGTGAGAAATGGTGCGAATTTTGTGCCTTGCTCTGTCTACACTCCGCCGTGAAATTCCACACGCTGTCGCCGTCTCAGAGATGCTTTCCCCAACTAGCATCCCATCAAAGCAACGAATCATGTATGAATCACCTTGAGCAAGAATCTCCCTTATCTTGACTTCGATTTCTTGGGCAATACAGACAGCCTCTGGCGTTTCATTATTAATATGAGCAGCAGTTTGCCTAGTGTATGCGTTCAGCTTCTTGAAAAGTTCACTACGGCGTTTCTGTGCTCGCTGCTTACTATACCTCGCGTTACGCAAGACATCGTAAACAAGGAAGGACACATTCTGTGCTTGGCGTTCAGGATTTAAAGCAAGAGTGATTGCATGATCAACAGCTTCAGCCTCTTGAGTTCCCGGAGTTAGTCTTTGCAAGCGCGAGTAGAGTTTTCCAACAACATCCCATCGGATGTCTGGGGCGAAGTAATTATTCATTATTTCTCCTTGACGGTACTCTGCCGCCTCTATCGAGTGCAGCTTTGTCCTCTTACGCAATATACTGCACCGAGATTGGTTACCGTGCGCCAGCTTATTGGAGACCCATAATTAGCAATAGAGCTAAAATCGACATTACTACTGCCAAAGGCAATCTCAAGGAATATCACAAGTGTTAGCACAGAGTTGCTGTTTTCTGAGATCACAGAAAAGTGATTGCCTAAGCTTGCCTAAACCAAAATACTTCTTATCCAACTCCCTCACCAATGCTCCAAGTGAGGGAGTGAGAACCGAAGCTGAACTAATAAATGATTCTACGATCGCGTAATATCCAATTACCCGCTATCACCTTACTGACAAAAACCTAAATTGCTTTCTTCCTCTGTCAGTAACCCATTAGAAACCCAACCCCTAGCCGGTGCAGAAATTTCTACCCATTTACGCACCTCATCTCTTTTTTCCGATGCAGGATTAGCACTCAGAGTAACTCGTCCTAAATAAGCTACTCTACCCAGTCGAGCAGATGCGGTACTGGGTTCTCGACGAATCACTAAACCTTGCGGTGGCCGAGCTACTCGACGGCAAAGATCTGCTGTAGAAGTAGTTACAGGGGTTTGGGTAGTATCTGTCGTAGTGACTCCAGTAGTAGCACTACAAGGCTTCAGGTTGACAGCTTGCACATACCCTTCCACAGGAGCATTGATGCGAATAAAACCCCTGGTATTCACCCGATTATCAGCCAGCGTGACTTCTGCATTGGGAGATAGAAGTTGTAACGCCTCACTCGTCGTATTAGCCTCCCGGAAAACAGGCATTTGCAGTTTAGTCGCACGGCACTGTCCCGTCAGTGATGCTTGTGCCAATTTCACGCTGGCTTGAGAAGGTGTGATGTCAGTTTGTGCGATCGCAGAATGACTCATCCCAGTGGTTGCGATCGCTATTCCCACTAACACAGGAACAGACTGTCTTATGTGCATTTTATTCATATTATGTCAACTCCTTACTGACAGATTTTATTTTGATTGATAGCGTCAATCCTACAATTTCTCCGACTCAACTGAAATAGCAGTGCCTCCGTACCTGCCCCCAAACCCTGACGGGGCAACCATGGGGGGATTGCCTCTACCCATAATGAATCGGCGCTAGAGGGCAACATTGAGCAAAATGCGATCGCTTCTCCAATTTTCAGCTTGTGCTAAATTCTGCCGATTATCTCACCAAACTATCCGGACGCAGCAAAAAACCTCTGAAAGAAGAAAAAGAAAGGTTAGATGAAATAAGCTTTATGCCTGACTATCAATGGAAGCTGACGATTGTTGAGCGCAACCTCTCGCTCTTTAATTGGATGAAGCTAATGCCAGAAGCGCAAGCGCAAATGTTAGAAGAAGCTGACGAATTGATGGGAATTTTGCCTCTCCCTCACAAACAGCAGTTACTAGCATTACTAGAAACGCTTTACAACCATGTAGACGAAGATTTGCAGCATCAGATCAAGCAGCTTTTGAGCGAGCATTCTACGACTGAACTCAGAAGCACAAAACTGCCTCAGTACAACTCCCTTTCCTCTGATTTTCTACAAATCGTCCGTGGGCATTATATGGAATCAGCGAGTTAGGACAGTAAAGACAAGCGTCAAAGAGCGATATTGACCTTTTTCATTATAGAGAAACATAAGGGATAGCTCTGGTGGGTGCCCTACAACCCGTTGAACGGCTCACCATAAGACCTGTCCCTACACTACTTCAACTCTAACCCTTCGGGTAGGGAAAAGGTAAA
>CBKWLJ010000431.1:0-8200 GCA_966675205.1 uncultured bacterium | reverse complement strand
AATTTCTGGAATTGCTGCCTCCTGTCCAACGAACAAAATTAGCATTTTTCACATTTATGATATTGGAGAGAGTTTTACACTCACGGGGAATGCTGTCCTCAATTGGCTGAATCCTCCTCAGAATTCAGCAAATGTTGGGTATCAGATCCAAGTTGGTAATGCTACTTCGTCAACCGCTTTGCCTGTTGCTGATCAAACTCAAGCTCAGCCTGTAGAGTCGCCAAAAACCTGGCCAAATGTAATGGATTGGTTGCCCAAATTTGGAGAGGGAAGCTTTTGTAATAGCCCTTAGTCGGCAAACCCATCAAAAAATAGTAGAGTTAACCCTTGGCTGACTCCAACCTCGATCTGAGAGGATGGATATGTATTAATGCTTAATATGATTACCGAGAAGACGGCTTGTGCAATCGGTTGACTTTACGACTCTAACGGCTGCTTGTTATGAACTGCGTTCTGACTGGGTACCAGGGCGCGTCGAACAAGTTTATCAGCACGATCGCTACACGATTTCCCTCTGCTTACGCACCCTAAAAGGTCGAGGTTGGCTGACGATTTCCTGGCATCCCCAAGCAGCTCGAATGGGCATGGGCGATTCACCGCCACGAACACCCGATACTTTTACCTTCAGCGACCAACTCCGGCATCAGTTAAGTGGTCTTGCCTTAGTATCTATTGAAGCGATCGCACCTTGGGAACGTGCCTTAGACTTACAATTTGCCCGACGCCCCGGAGAATCGGCGAATTTTCACCTGTATGTAGAAATTATGGGCAAATACAGTAACGTCATCCTTACAGGTGCCGACAACCTGATTATTACGGCTGCCCATCAAGTCAGTTCCCAGCAGTCTAGCGTCCGTACCATTCAAACCGGTCAACCCTACGAAAAACCCCCAGCCCTTACGGGTACTACCCCTAGCTTGAGCGAATCTCAAGAACGCTGGCAAGAACGAGTAAGTCTAGTTCCTGGTGCATTACAGCGTCAACTGCTCAAAAGTTACCGGGGATTAAGTCCAGTCCTGGTGCGATCGATGGCTAAAGCTGTCGGATTAGACCCTGATCAATCAACCCAAAGCCTGACAATATCCGACTGGCAACACCTATTTCAACGCTGGCAAGAATGGTTACACATCATTGACAAGGGACAAAAGAATGAAGGGAAATCACCCTTTCAACCAGGGTGGCTCGACGAAGGATATACAGTCTTAGACTGGGGCATTATTCAGCCCGTCAGAAATGTCCAAATTTTACTCAATGAATACTACACGGCTAAGCTCAATCAACAAGAGTTCGCCCAGTTGCGTCACCAACTCAGCCAGAAACTCGCTAATAGTCTCGAAAAATTACGTCAGAAAGCCTCTACCTTTGAACAGCGCTTACAGCAATCGGATCAAGCGGACGAGCACCGACAGCAAGCAGACTTGTTGATGGCTTACCTCCAAAATTGGGAACCAGGAATGAAGTCGATTACACTCCTGGATTTTGATACGAATAAACCTGTGACGATCCCCTTAAATCCCGAAAAAAATGCTGTCCAAAATGCTCAAGCGCTCTACAAGCGTCACCAAAAGCTCAAACGCGCTCGCAATGCAGTTGAACCCTTACTTGTAGAGGTACAAGAGGAGATTCAGTATTTAGAGCAGGTCGAGGCATCCTTAGCTCAGCTCGACATTTACAACACCTCAGAAGATTTACAAACACTACAGGAAATCCGAGAGGAACTGATTGGACAAGGGTATCTTGATGCTCCAGAACAACGAAGTCGAACTGCTACGGATGTTTCTGCACCTTATCGATATAAAACACCTAGTGGATTTGAATTGTTAATTGGTCGAAACAATCGACAGAATGACCAGCTCACGTTTCGGACGGCTGGAGACTATGACCTTTGGTTTCACACTCAAGAGATTGCCGGTAGTCATGTTCTCCTTCGACTAGAACCCGGAGCTATTGCCGATGAAGCGGATTTACAGTTTGCCGCAGATCTGGCCGCTCTCTACAGCAAAGGACGTCAGAGTGAACAAGTGCCGGTGGTTTATACTAAGCCCAAGCATGTCTATAAGCCTAAAGGTGCTAAACCTGGGATGGCGATTTACAAGCAAGAACAAATCCTTTGGGGGCGTCCGCAACAAGGCAGCAACTATCCCTTGGTAGATACCGCTCGGTAAAATGTAAATTTTGATGACAAAAAAATCGTAGCCTATGTTACGATAAATATATAAAGAAATTTTCTAGCTGCCGATTTGGGAACGCGCAGTTTGGATTTCTGCCCTGTAGAGCAACAACAAAATTAGCAATAGCTTTTGACCAGCTGCATTTGCAGCTGGTATTTTACTCTGAGTAACCACAGTGAAAAACTGGATTGATAGCAGACTTCACTGGTACACAAGAGGAGTTTTAATTGGGGCTTTGTCTAATTTTGTCCATTTCCGCTTTACAGTCGCGATCGCTATTGTCGAGTTCCTTTTGCAGTCGGCACTGTTCGTAGGTAATTTGGGCAACATTATTCTTTGGCAGTTGAGCCTGTTTTTCCAAAGCTTTTTTGAAAAACCCTAAAGCTTCCTGCTTCTTCCCCTGATTTCTCAGAATTTGGGCCTTAAGATGTAGTACCTCTGGGTTATTCGGTGTCATTGCCAAGGCACGCTCTACAAATTGCATGGCTTTATCATTCTTCTTCAAATCCCGATAGCCAATCGCAATGCCACGATAGGCTAAATATTTGGGAGAGCCGTAGGTTTCTAACTTTTCAATAGCCTGGGCTGGGTCAGAAAATGGCAAATTTACCGCTAACATTAAATCCATATAACCCGTAAGCAAATTTAGCTCTGGGTCATTGGGAGACTCTTTTTTCGCTGCATCTAAATATTGGAAAACTTTTTGCAATTTGCTCAATGCTCCTACGGCACCGTCCTTTTTAAAGTTATACGTTCCTTCTAAAAAGTGACCTACCGCTGTATAAAGATTGCCACGTAAGGGGTCAGTCCGAGTAAGTTGCTGCGCTGTTTCTAGAGTTTTGGTCGAGTACCGATTCAGGGTTTCCCAGTCTTGCTCAGTGTAAGCAAGAGAAGCCAACATGGCATAAGCGAGAGGTTCGTTGGGTTCACTCGCTTCTGCTTTTTGTAAGTAATTTTTGGCGGCTTTATAGTTACCTTCCTTGAAGATAGATTCAAAAGCCGCTTCAGTATTATCGCCAATGAGGCGAGGATTATTGGTGCGGAAGGGGTCTTTGGCGAATGTGGGTGTCGCCCACATACTGAGTACCACAGCCGCTGTACTTGCAAAAGCTGTTACTGTCCGTTTTGATGCAGGCAACCAATTCGTCATTGTTATCCTCACAACAAATGATGCTTAGTAAAAATTTGACGTTGCTGTTGATTGGAGGTTCCGGTTAGTAAGAATGTGGAGAATCAATGTTATTTTTGTCACAATTGAGAAGAATACATAAACCTGGAGAAATGGGTACCTACCAAGCTGGGCTGACTGTGTATGATCAGCGTGTCAATCAACGTTGATATCAATCTCATTGTAGCCATGAGCTTCACGCCAGAAAGCACAGGTAAGGCCGAGTATTTTAGCCAAGCCCGAAGGTGAGGAGCAGTTTGGTTCAATTTTTGTAGAACCTAAACAAGCGCCCTATGGTTAGCGCGATCGCTCTCATCCTAACTTCCGAAAAGCCCTTTTTTTGTACGAATCTGAATGTTGTATCTCAAAAACCTGACTTACCACCCTCCTGCTACCCCTGACGCCATCTTAAAAGCTCTCAATTTAGAACTCGCACCGCAACAACTCGGACTCGTGATTGGCCCAAGTGGTTCTGGTAAAACAACTTTATTAGAAATTTTGGCAGGACTAGCAGAACAAACAGGAGGTGGAGTTTTCTGGCGAGACACAGAACTGACTTCAGAACACTTGCAACAACTCGCAGGGTTGGTGTTTCAGTTTCCAGAGCGACATTTCTGTGGTCACACTATCTTAGAGGAACTTCGATTGGGGCATCCGGAGTTGGGTTCTCACAAGGTTTATGAAGCCTTGAGGGAAGTGGGATTGGCTGATTTATCCCTGCAAACTCCACCCCATGCATTGAGTGGAGGGCAGCAGCGACGCCTTGCTTTGGCAGTGCAGTTGATTCGGCAACCTAATATTTTAATGTTAGATGAACCCACCGCAGGGCTAGATTGGTCAATGCGACAACAATTAGTTAGTCTCTTAGCCAAGCTCAAAACCCATTGGACACTCTTGGTTGTTACTCATGATGCGGGTGATTTATTGCAAATTGCCGATCGCTGCTGGACAATAAATCGGGGAGAATTACGAGAAGTTGACCCAGCTACGCTAGCAACGAGAGATGTGACACCACAACTGGCGAGTTGAAGCGATTAGCGGCTAGAAGATTAGGGTGTTATGAACGAAAACCAAGCATTAATGCTGCCGGAAATGTCAGACATCTGGCAGCAGACGTTAGACTGGCAGCCAACGGTAGAACAGCAGCAGCGACTCCAGCAGCTTTATGAAGGAATTCTAGAGGGCAATCAACGGCTGAATTTGACTCGAATTACTGAACCAACAGAGTTTTGGGAAAAACATTTGTGGGATTCCTTGCGGGGAGTTTTAGGAATGAAGCAGAGGTTGTTCCTAGAAGAGTCAGGAGATGAAGGTGAAATTAACCTCAACTCCCTAAAAGTGATTGATATTGGAACGGGTGCGGGATTTCCGGGACTACCTGTAGCGATCGCGTTTCCCCAGTATTCTGTTACCTTACTTGATTCTATCCGCAAAAAAATTACCTTTCTCGACAGTTTAATCGCGCAGTTAGGGATTAACAACGTTACAACTTGGGTCGGTAGAGCAGAAGCGGTTAGTCAACAGCCACAGCATCGACAAGCTTATGATATTGCTTTTCTGAGAGCTGTTGCACCAGCACCTGTTTGTGCTGAGTATGCTTTGCCTTTCCTCAAAACAGGGGGGTTAGCAATTCTCTATCGCGGACATTGGACTGAGGAGGAGACAGACGCTTTAAAACCTGTAGTTGAGCACTTAGGCGGAAAAATTGAATCTATAGAAGGTTTCACAACGCCCATTACTAATAGTGCCCGTCATTGTATTTACTTGCGTTCTTATTCGCCTGCTAAGGAATTTCCCCTAAAGAAAAGTAAGGGCAAGGGAATATGATCTCCGGTTAAATACTTACACTTGGGTGGAAACAAGGCAGATGGCGTTTCTTCTCTATGCCCTAGCGGCCATGCTACGCAAACTGCCATTCTACCTTCTGCCCTGGAGCCTTACCTCAACGACAGATATTAATGCCTACCTACTTATCGCATCCTTTACCATCGCAATATTCTGTTTTTAAATGCCAAAAATAGTATTAATCCGTCTACGGATTTTTTCTAAAGCAGTTTCTTGTAAGTCGTTGGCATCAGTCAGTAATCCTAAGTTGCGTAAGGAATTTTGACGTTCTGATAATTTTTGAGCAATTTGGTCAGCTAAATCGGGATGATTGAGCAAAAGCTTTTGTAAGTCATTTCGGTCTACAACAAACAGAATTGTATCCTTTAATGTGCGAATACTAGCGGTACGGGGAGTACCCATGAGTAAAGAAATTTCTCCAAAAAACTCTCCAGCATGAAGGGTAGCGATATATTTATCAGCTCGTTGAGAAAAGACTTCTACTGAACCGGAGAGAATCAAATAAAATGATTCCCCTGGTTCATTTTCCCAACAGACTACTTGGTCGGTTGGAAATAGCTGCCGATAGCCGTACTCGATTAATTCTCGCAATTCTAAGTCACTACAATTTTCAAAATAACTAACTCGCCGTAATAAATCGCGGAGTGTCCAGTTGCTTGGAGATTTGGGAATTATTTTTTTATCTTCTAATACAGTTACATTTTGGGAAGATGCTTTGCCGTTTTGATCACTCGGTTCAACCGAGGAATTTGGCAATACAGATTTTAAATCTTTAATATTTCGGATATGTAAATCCCTCTGGGGGAAGGGGATTTCGATACTGCGACATTTTAATTCTTGTTCAATTAAAAAATTTAAGGCACTTTTAATCGGGTCAGTTTCTGGAGGATTGTCGATCCAAACTAAAAGTTCAAAATCGATAGAACTCTCTCCAAATCCTTTCAACCATACTTTAGGCGAGGGATAGGATAAGACTCTAGACTCTCGACGTGCAGCCGACAAGAGGGCTTCTGTAACGAGTACTGTATCACTTCCATAGGCAACACCGACCGAAATATGGAGACGACACTTATTGTCTCGATAGCTCCAATTAATAATATTATTTTCAACAAAACGGTTATTCGGAACAATGACGAAAAAACCATCAAGGGTACGGACAATTGTGGAGCGAATCGAAATATTTTCAACAGTTCCTAATAGATCATCGACTTCGACAAAGTCTCCCACTTTAATCGGTTGTTCAAACAGAAGTGTCAAACCACTAATAAAGTTACTCGCTAAATTTTGTAGTCCAAAGCCAAAGCCAATACCCAGCGCACCCGCAAGGACAGTTAGGGAACTTAGGTTGATTCCAGCGGTTTGCAGGACGATTAAAAAGCCTATACCAGCTATAAAGTAATTAATGACAGCAGCGATCGATTCACGAGTTCCTCGCTCGAATTTAAACCGAATCAAAAGCTTTTGCTTAATCCACTCGCTGATAGTGCGAGAAATGAGTAAAGCAATGAGGCCAAAAAAAATGAGTTCGACTATCGAACTCAGGGAGAAGGGTTTACCACCAAAATCAAATAGTGTAACTGTAAAGACTTCCGATAAAGCGGTAAAAGTGCGCTGTGTCCTTGTGACAATCCAATCCATCGCTGACTAGATGCTCCCTATGTGCTGAAATGGCTTCGATGCCCCTGTTGCTCGTTTTAGTCAAAACACTCAATAGTTACTGTTGGGATAAACGCTTGAGTTTCTCACCGCCTAAAAGTCGATGTGCGTCCTCCAGCAAGGTGGGGATTTTGTCAGCGTGAGGACTATTACGTAAACAGTATCGCAGGTCTAATTCTTGGACTTGGTCTGCTCTGCTACCAGGAAACCAGTGGCTGGCACCATCTAGCAGATTATATCGTCCTTTGGCATATTCCACCATGTCGTAGGCAAGAGCGAGATTCCTCAACCACAGGATAGCAGGAATGTTGACAAGTCCTGGTGTTTCTTCATGGGTGGGTAAGCCCATCTGCCAGGTTTTCACCCACTCTTCTCCTAGAATAGCGATCGCTTCTTGCTCCAAACGCACGACAATGGGTGATAAGAGTTCATCTGCTTGATCGAGCAACTCTACTGCCTTAAGGTGTTCATCAAAATCCGAGGGTCGATATGCCCCTATACTCAAGGTATTCACCTGAGGATGCGACAGGCAAAATAAGTCATTAAACACCATCGGACTCAGAGGCGCACACAAATCCACTAACTTCTGAGGTGGTTTTTGTAGCATTCCTCCTTTATCTGAAGGGCTAATGATAAAAACGCCCATATCGTGGCGGGCGGCCGCTTCGATTGCAGGCCAGTTGGACTGATTAATGTAATACCAGTGGAGATTGACGTAGTCAAACTGGTTCGTTTCAATCGCCTTGACAATGACATCGGTTGGGCCGTGCGTAGAAAAGCCTACAAATTTGACTTTACCTTGCGCTTGTAGCTTCCGCGTTACATCCAAAAAGCCACCGGGACGGATGCAATCATGCAGCAACCCATATGTATTAATGCCGTGCAAACCTAGTAAATCAACATAGTCTACCTTGAGATTTGCCAGTGATCGCTCAAACTCACGCCGAAATTCTTCCGGAGTGTATTCGAGCATAACTTTAGTCTGGACAATCATTTGCTCACGGGGAAGCTTGGCGAGAATTCGCCCTAGCTGCATATCAGACGTACCATAGGCACGAGCTGTTTCAAAGTGATTGATGCCGACTTCTAGAGAGCGATGAACTATCGCTTCCAAATTCCGCTGACTACGCCGACGAACTCGCCACATCGGTCGATCTTTCCAACTATATTGGTATCTCATGCCACCGCATGAAAATACCGGCATTTGCAACTGAGTCCGCCCAAATCTTCGATATTGCATCGCCATAAAATTCTCTCGTTCATCAATTAGTCTTCAGTCACTAGTCACCCGTCAACTTTTACTAGTATGGCTAATGACTAATGACTGATCACAGATGACTCCCTGACAAACAAGAAAGCA
>CBKWLJ010000430.1:0-8202 GCA_966675205.1 uncultured bacterium | reverse complement strand
CCAGATTGGTGTCTCCGCGTCTCCCCCTCTCCGCGTCTCCGCGTCTCTTCTTGACACTTCTTAGGCAGATTGACGCTGTTGGGTATGTTGGCCTTCTGCAAATTCTTCAATCATTTTTTGGTTAAACGCTGGAATGTCATTAGGATTGCGGCTGGTGACTAAACCGTTGTCCACAACCACTTCCTGGTCAACCCAATTCGCTCCAGCATTTTTCAAGTCAGTTCGGAGTGAAGGCCAAGACGTAACAGTACGTCCTTTGACGACATCTGCTTCCACTAATGTCCAAGGGCCATGGCAAATTGCCGCTACAGGTTTACCTGCTTCAAAAAAGGATTTGATAAACTGTACTGCCTGTTGGTTCATGCGAAGTTGGTCGGGGTTCACAGTACCACCAGGAAGCATTAGGGCGTCGTAGTCGCTGGGGTTCGCTTGGTCTAGTGGTACGTCAACTGGGAATTCATCCCCTTTGTCATAATGGTTCCAGCCCTGCACTTTGTCTTTGTTCGGTGAGATTAAGTGAGTCTGAGCATTCGCTTGGTTGAGTGCTTCTCTAGGCTTAGTCATCTCAACCTGTTCAAATCCATTATCTACAAGAATTGCAATCTTTTTATCGCTTAATTCTTGAGTCATAATTAATCGCTCTCCTTTTATTGAATTCAGAATCTATTAGATCATCAAATAGTTATTGATGAATTTTCTTGCTAAACTATAACAAGCTATAAAAAGTGATAATAGTTTTTCTTCACCCTTAAGATAGAAGCTTTTTTAAAATTGGATTTAGATGACAATTTAAAGAGATATGCTCATTTAAACGCCAGGTGGGCATTCCCTACAATATCCCCTGAAAATCTGGAAAAATTTTGTGTAGAAGAATGCCCACCCTACAAGTAAGTCTGCTTGTTTTTAGCTTACTTATTAACTGCCATCCCACCTGAATTACATACGATAATGGGGTGCCAGTTTCTTGAAGTGGATTTGAGCAGCGTTACTAAGGCGTTGGTGAATTCTCCAATATTACAGAGGAAAATTGTTGCTTTAATCCAGTTCCTGTTGTGTTTAGAGCCTCAACTAAAGTGATTACCGTAACTTCTGGAGGACAATTCCAGCGTCCAGGGGGAAAGGTACCCAGCCCCCGATTGACATACAAATAGTTCCTTCCCACTTGATGTAGCCCCTGTGCCCATTGCCAATGTTTGACAACTTTAGGCCATTTGGCTTCTAAAAAGGGAATCCAGGGCCAGAGAAATTTAGGAATTTTTTCTCGTGAGGCATGAACCCAAGTTGGCACAGAACCCATACCTGGAATTACGATTTGACCCCCATGAGTATGACCAGATAGTTGTAAATCGACTCGCCATTTTTGCAAGGGTTCTGCGCTATCTGGATTGTGAGACAACACAATTCGAGGAATTTCAGCATCCAATTGATTCATTACAGGAGCAGGATTAAATTCACGAGACCAAAAGTCAGCGAGTCCTACTAGAGCGAGCTCTTCTCCTAAAGGATAGGCAACTTGATTCCAGAGAACCTGAATTCCCACATCCGTTAGAGCTGTGGTAATTTCTGGTTTTGAATAAGGAAAATAAAGATCGTGATTCCCCAATACCGCATAGACGCCAGCGCGACTTTGCAAGCGTTTGAGATACTGGGCTAGTTTATGAATGGGTTTGGGACTATGAGTAACAAAATCACCTGTAAGTAGGACTAAATCAGGTTCAACTTGATTGCTGGTTTCAATGACTTGTGCTAAAAGCTCTTTAGAAAGCAGGAGACCATCATAATGAAAATCAGTAAGGTGTACGAATTTTGAACCTTGTAAGTTTTTCGGTAATTTTGCGATCGCAACAGTCAAGTACTCGATGCTTAGGGGTTCTGATAATATCTTCATCATGCATAATGTTGACGAACTACAGCATAAAGGCAGTGTTATAACTGCCAGCGGAGGAAAAGGGCGAATCGGCCTAGCACGCGCTGCCAGAAAGGGCGGATTTTCCACTTACTTAACTCAATGTGCCGACTTTTAGCAAGCGCACAAAAGAAGAAATGATCGATAAATTTCGCTAAATTTGGTTCACACAGGGAAAGGTGAAGTTCATCATTGTGGAACAGGCTACGCGGATCGAAGTTCGTGCTTCCGGTACTGACCCAGTGTTCATCAACGAGTAATACTTTAGCGTGCATCATACTCGGCTGGTATTCATAGATTTCAATTCCTGCCGAAAGTAAATCACGGTAACGCTCTCGAACTGCATAGTACACCAGCTTCTTATCATTGCGCGGCCCCACTGTCAGGATACGCACATCAATTCCATTTCTTTTGGCTTGTAGGAGTGCGTGACGGGCGTTAGCATCAGGCAGAAAGTAAGGACTAGCGATCCAAATTCGCCTTTTTGCAGCAAGGACACTCGTATAGAAAAGCGCATAAACCGATGAACGAGGAGAAGGGGCATTCCTTGGTGTGACAAGGATATCTGAACCACCGGATAAAGCTGGATTAAAAACTTCTGCTCCCAGTCTTGCCACCCCACCGACATAGAGCCAGTGTTGCATGAAAATGCCTTCTAGAATAGAGACAATTGAACCCGTCAACCGAACTTCCAAATCAAGCCAGCATTCCGTTTCCCCGTGTTCCTTCATCCCCTCCCAACAATCAGAAACCCCCATACCTCCGATAAAAGCAACCTCTCCATCCAGCAACAGCAGTTTGCGATGAGTACGAATGTTGTATCTCAGAGGAATTCTCCAGCTAAAGGGATGAAAAAAACGGACATTCACACCCGCCTCTCGCAACCGCTTCCAGTACTCCCTAGGCATAGAAATGGCACCAAAGCTATCGGCAAGAAGGTGAACTTCAACGCCAGCTTGGGCTTGTTTGGCAAGAGCTGCCGCAAACTCATCAGCACGGTATCCGGGAGTGATATAAAAAGTCTCGAAGTGAATCGTTCTTCTTGCTTGTTGAATGCCTTTCAATCGCTCTGCATAGATGGTATCAATGTCAAACCAATAATCCGTCACGTAGCCCTTGGTAAGCAGGGAAGCAGACACGCCCATCATGGCAAGAGAGAAGTGAGGTTCATCTAAACTGGGAACCTCTGTCATCCTGTAGTGAACGTTTTTGTGAAAGGCTCCCCGAAGATACAGGATGAACAACAGGAGCAAAACTAAGAATAGGAGCAATCCTCCGCTCCACCACGATAAGGTACTAAATTGCACTCTCGTCACACCGAATAAGGGCTCAAAGATGGCTTGCGTTTGAGGGAGAGGAGGCTCGGAGAACACACTTTTTTACTGAATGTGTCATCAAAAGTGATGGTTGCATACAAACAGAACTCTGGTAGAGCTGTTTGGCTAACACCTTACAACAATTGGCTGAGGTTAGAAATTGGGTCTATCAACGCCTGAGTGCATCTCTATCCCTGCTTTTGGTACCTATTGATTATTCAGCTCCATCCCATGAGTCTGCATCAGCCGCAAGTTACAACATTTCTCGTTTCGTTGGTTATTTATATGAGCTTGACATTCTTCTGTGGCTCGACAGTAACAACTTTGGTATCTTGATCAATGTCGATTTTGGCTAATCCAAACTGTTCGATTACCCAAGCATTCGTCGTCAAGTGCGTGGTAATCTCAGCAACCCGATACTGACTCACCTTTGATGCTAACGCTGCTGGCAAAAGCAACTGATCCGCAAGAAAGTGATCGACGGGTGCATCAGTGGCGTGGAAATCGAGTAATTCCTGAATCGCCATTTGGGCTACTTGCTCGGCTGGTAGTCCCAGTTTCCCTATCGCGCTAAATCCAGCGCGACTGTATTTATACTCAGCCGTCAAAAAAATCCCAGCCCCCGGCGCTATACCCTTGGCTCTAAGGGGCTGTACGTATCCTTTGAGATTGGCTTGTTGCAATAGGTTCTGTGCTCGACTTGCCATGCGCTGGGGAATATGGGAAGGGAGTTCTGTTACGACTGCCAATCCTCGTACCTGTTGCAATGCTCCTCGTTCTAGCAGATAAATGCCCTGTAGAGGTGAAAAAATTCCGCCACCCAAGCCAGTGACTTGCAACTCCAGCTCACCATTGCCTTGAGGATACCAGCCCCAAGCACGAAGCTGCATCTGTGCTTCTACACCCATCTGTTGCAAAACGGGTAAGTAGACTTGTTCAATATAAGTTGTGGGAGGACTCCAGGCAACATGAGTTCCTCCTTTGAGCGTTACTACAGAGTTACCTGTTGTCAATGCCAGTGGCAGCAAGATGGTTTGCAAAATTAATGTGACAGCCCCGGCTGAACCTGCTCCGGTTGTTTCAGCCACATCAAAGGTGTACTGTCCCGCTTGGGTTGAACAACCAGGAATAAATTCCAGTGTTATCGAACCCAGTGCATCCCCATGCACTTGAGCTTGGCAGATAGCTGCGGTTGCTCGCACTCCCGTTAAGTGTTGAATGGCTAGTCCGGGTTTGTTGCGGCCTGCCCGAATGCGATCGATGCAAATGGGTTGACCTGTAATTGCCGCTAAACTAAGGCTAGTGCGGAGGATTTGCCCCCCTCCCTCACCGTAGGAGCCGTCGATGTGAAGCATATTAGCTAATGTGTGTCTTTAAGGCTGGATTCAGGATTTACTGTCCAATGTAAGGGTAGCCTCAAGCCAGCCCCAAGGACATACAACTGTAGGCGATATTTCGGTGAAGAAGCGATCGCTTCTCGTTACAGGTGTCGGTTGAGAAATGCGATCGCTCTGATGAATTGCTTTTGTCCGATCACTGACACGGCACTCAATAAAAATACCTATCTTCAGGTAGAGAAGTGGATAAAGGAGTGATGGTAAAGTCTACCTAGTAGACAAAAAAAGCAAAAAACCTCGAACTCCCCATGCGTTGATATTGGGGTTTTTGTTGGTGTGCCCAATCGTCTTCTGGATGAACAGAAAAAACTACACTCAGCACAATGGCTCGATCTCTCCTCTAATCACTTTGATTACAAATCACCTGCTAGGTATATCAACTAGACACGATGATAGGTGGAAAAAGAATCCACTGGTTAGATAGCTTGGCTTTGGTGCAAGTAGAGAAAAAGAGCTTATATCTCTCAACAATACTCTGAATTTTAATTCAGCAAATTACTCATGAATTCCAATATGAACTCCCAGAAAAAAACGCAATTTAAATCGATTGAAAGCCTACATCCTAACAGTAAAAACTTTGACTTCAACCTGTGGTCAATGGAGGTTAGACACCAAATGGTTGATGTCCTGCAAAAACGCATTGGAAAGAAATCTGAAGCTAGCTAACTGTACCAAGCCGCAATCAAAAGTTCAACGATTTCAATGATAAATGCCTGAATACTGAATGAAATCTTCAGGCATTTAATTTAATAGAGAAATTTTTACTTCCTCTAGATGTAGACCATGCAATTTTTAAAGTTGTGACTTTTCTCCGTATAAATTGTAAATCATTTCATAATTCATGATTTATAATTCATAATTTTTTGGGACGTTTGAGCTGCTTAATTAGCCAATCTCGAACAACTTGATGCACTTCGTCGGCTACTTCATCTAAACCATGATTAGCATTCGGATAAAGAATCAGATGCTTAGGTTCAAGCGCAAGCTGATAGATATGTTGTGAACAGATTGGCGGCAGTACGGAGTCAGCAATACCATGAATGAGTAAAATCGAGCATCGTGTTGCTAGTTCTGGGACTAAGTCTGCACCATAGGATTGAGTAGCCAGAGTAATAACAGTGCGAACATCCTCAGCTTGGGTGGCTGCTTGAATGACTACGGCACCCCCAAAAGAGTGACCAATGAGTGCAAATGATTCAATGCCTTGGTCTTGTAAAAAGGTAATACCTGCCAGAACATCAATAACAGCTTCTTCTAGTTGAGTTGAGTAGCGAAAGCGCACTCGCAGGGATGCGATCGCTTCATTTTGCAATTCCTTACAAAGGCTGGGGTACAATTCTTCAGCGGGTGTATCCCAATCCCCACCAATACCACCCACCCAGATGGCAGCGTGTTTGGCATTTTTTACCGGATAGTAGCGGCAAAAAATTGGTTCAAAGCGAGTGATGAGTTTGACTGGATGATAGCCTTCCTGTTGAGGTTGTATTTCAACATCCTCGACCATCATCTCAAATGATTCATCGTAGATAGGCTGCACACCATCCTCCACTGTAGTTAAATAATGAATTATGAATTATGAATTATGAATTAAGTATTCAAGCATTTACAGGGAGATTTTAACTCCTCCTGTAGACCACTCAAATTTTTTAGTCAGGTCTTCTTTCCTCGTATAAATTGCAAATCATTTCATAATTCATAATTTACAATTCATAATTTTTGGTGAAACTTACCTCTAGTTTCTATGCAGCACTAAGGAGTAACCTCTATCTACGGGTTAACATTAATATTCATTTGAGGAGTTTTACTTCTCCCAGCTCGAACCAAGCAACCTTTAGAGGTAGAACTTTATCACCCTAATTGTATTAACAAATACCTTAACCGAGTGCAGCATAGTTTAATTGGAATTACAAATTAGAAGAATTGGATTTTACGGATATTTGCATTTGTATAAGCTTCTAGCTAGCTTTCTCTAGCAATCTTCAATAATTCGTGATGAAAATTAACCCCAAATTAACACCTATAAAATACAGGGTCTTACAATTCATCTAAGATTGCTATACCCTTTAAGTCTTATTGGTAAGAGCAGGTAAATGGGAGTGGGCAAAAATTGCGATTTGAATGCGATCGCGTAAATTCAGCCGACTTAAAATATTAGTAATGTGGTTTTTTACGGTTTTTTCTGCAATCGAAAGTGTTGCCGCAATTTCCCGGTTGTTCGCCCCTTGAGCAATCAATTTGACAATTTCCTGCTCTCTAGGTGTTAATTTATTCCATTCGACCGAGGACGAGAGTGCGGGATTGGGTATTTGGGCAATGATTCTCTTCCCCACTCCGGGCCCTAAGTGCGTGTAGCCTCGATGCACGGCTTGAATCGCAAAGGCTAATTCTTCTGGTGGTGTATTTTTCAGCAAGTAACCGGCAGCTCCGTACCGTAACGCTTGTGCTACATTCTCATCATCATCATCAACGCTTAAAACGAGTACTTTTGTGTCTTTGAAGCGCTGACAAATTTCCCTCGTTGCTGCCACCCCATCCATGACTGGCATCTGAATATCCATCAGTACGACATCGGGATACAACGCTTCTACCTGACGAATCGCTGCTTCTCCCTCATCCGCTTCTCCCACCACTTGCAAGGAATCTTCACCCGCCAACAATAACTGCAACGCTTGGCGTATCAAAGGTTGGTCATCTACAAGCAAAACACGAATCGTCATGGGGAATGGCTACAACCTTAGATAAGGGAAATATCATACCTTCTCTCCTCATTTTTACAGACTGGATTGAGGAAATTTATCCTTACGCTTAACCGCATCTGTTTCTATCAGGCACTGCAAGAACCCAGTGTCCTATTTCCATCTAGGACTCAAGTCCTAGAAAAAATCGGGACTCTCACCTCATGCGGATTCCTGATGGTTGCTCTACGATCAACTGGTAGAACGAAGTCCGATTGTATCATGAGTACTATTCTAGTCGTGGAAGACAGCCGCACACAACGGTATATGGTGAGTTCTCTTCTAGTTGACAGTAAATTTACAGTATGCGCTGCCAAGGATGGAATTGAAGCTTTAGAACAGATTCATCAGGCTCGTCCAGATGTTGTTATCTTAGATATCATCATGCCTCGACTCAATGGTTACGAGGTTTGCCGTCGTCTGAAATCTAACCCAGCCACCAAGAAGATTGCGGTGATTATCTGTTCTTTGAAATGTACTCATGTTGACCGTTATTGGGCATTAAAACAAGGTGCAGATGCTTACATTGGCAAGCCCTTTCATCCTAAAGAACTGATTACCACTGTCAAGCAGTTATTGAGGAATTAACTTGGCGTGTTCCTAGATTTGATACCCATTTGTACTTAAACCTAGTAGATAAATAAGACAAGGAGAACCAGGGGGACAAAAGAGAGAAAATACTATATATGAACGCAACTCTGTATGATTCACATCTTAAACCCTTCTCAACCATCCGATTTCGGGTAGGGTGGTCAAGAGCTATCGAGCTGGAAAGTTGATATTATCGTTACTTAATTTTGCCTACCCTACAATTATTGATAGGATGCAAGAGTTCAGTATGAGATTAA
>CBKWLJ010000429.1:0-8222 GCA_966675205.1 uncultured bacterium | reverse complement strand
GAGCAATTTATCTTGCTGCTACCGTTATCTGGCTTAATTGATGACACGCCCTAGCCAAACACTGCGCCTTTGATAGGGTGGATCAAGTTCAAGGAGATGTCTCGTGTAGAGATCCCGAAACCAAGAAACCGTTTGAAAATTGATTGCTCGACTCATCTGCTTTTGTCCATAAATAATAGGGTTAGCTGCAAACACTCTATACTTTGCAGGATTTTGGATTTGATCCGTTCACGACTCATTTAGGATTATTCTAGCGATACCAAGTGTGATCGCTCATCACCGTAGCTATATAGCTGAAAACCTGAAATATGCTTGAGGGATACTCCATCGCCGAAGCTCGCGATCGCTTTGCTCAAATTGTCCACGACGCCGAAAATGGCAAGCCTATCCAGATTATGCGGCGGGGTAAGCCTGTAGCGATCGTGTTATCGCTGAGTGAGTATCAACGCCTGACATCAGAGAAAGTAGGATTTGGGGCAGCTTTGGCGGAATTTCGTCAGAAGTACCAAATACAGGCTTTAGATATCAATCCTGATGAAGTGTTCGACGATGTTCGCGATCGCTTTTTTAGTCGAGGAGTCATCTAGAAAACTGGCTTACTGATTCCTGAGTGGATAAGCGATCGCATATCTCACTCCATTCTCTTAATCAGCCCCCAACTGCACCAGCACAGGCACTTGCGCCAATGCTTTCCGAACGACTTCAGAACCTGCCCCAGGAACACAGGAATTTTCTGTCAGGTGGCGCTTCCACACTCTGCTACCCGGTTGTCCCGAAAACAGTTGCAGCATATGGCGGGTAATTTTATTTAGTTTGAGGCCTTTTGCCACCCAATTATCAATATAGGAGTACATCGCTTCGACAACCTCGTGACGAGTTGGGTGAGTAACCTCCTCACCGTAAATCTCAGCATCCGCCGTGGCAAAGAGATAGGGATTGTCGTAAGCTGCACGCCCAATCATCACAGCATCAACAAGAGTTAACTGCTGTTTCACCTGCTCCAAACTCGTCAATCCACCATTAATTTCAATAAATAGATGCGGAAACTCCTGCTTGAGGCGATGCACATCACCGTAACGCAATGGGGGAATATCGCGATTCGCCTTCGGGCTTAAACCCTGTAACCAAGCCTTCCTAGCGTGTACAGTAAAGCGCTGACAACCTGCGGCAGAGACGATACGGACAAAGTTAGCCATATCCTCGTAGCGATCGCAATTATCAATTCCGATGCGATGCTTTACTGTAACAGGTAAACCAGTTGCTGCAATCATCGCTTCTACAGCCCTTGCCACCCGTTCCGGTTGTGCCATCAAGCAAGCCCCAAAATTTCCATCCTGCACACGACTGCTAGGGCAACCGACATTGAGGTTAATCTCGTCATAGCCCATATCTTCGGCAATCCGCGCACATTCCGCCAGTTCTTGAGGATTATCTCCCCCGACTTGCAGGACAAGAGGCTTTTCTTGGGGGGAGAAGCCCAAAAGATGGTTGCGATCGCCATGAATAATTGCCGCACTTGTTACCATCTCCGTATAAAGCAGGGTACGGCGAGTGATTTGCCGCATGAAATACCGAAAATGGCGATCGGTGCGATCCATCATTGGTGCAACACTCAACGGATTTCCCTGATTGAGTACTGTGCCTTCATTTAAAACTAAAACAGTTGTGTTTAGATTCGTCATTTGATGCAAGGATTTTGGATTTTAGATTTCCCCCATCTGAAATCGAGGGCTCGAAACCTTTTTAGTTTTTGGTCATTTGGAGATTTAATTTTGCTCTGTGTTTAACGCTTCCGTTCTCTCAATCGTAATTTGCCGAGTCTCTAATGTCGTGCCGAGAGTTTGGTCGAGTCGTGTTAGCGCATTGAGATAGTTAATCGTTGCATTTAGCTCTATATTTCTCGCTTGAACTAAATCATCCTGAAGTCGAATCAACTCAAACACCGTAATCTCTCTTCCCAATCTCTGTTTTTCTCTAGCAATTTCGAGTTGCCTTTCTGATAGTTTTGTGGCTTTTTGAGCGAGTTCAACTTGAGAGAAGCTTAATTGCACATCCCGAAGCCGATCTTTAAGTTGCAGTTCCAAACTTTCCTGCTGTTCTTCCAAGGTATTTTCGGCTTGAAGTTGATTAATTCGACTGCGCTGAAAATCTCGCTCTACAGTTAAATCGCCCAATTGCCGACTTAATGCTAATCCAACTCTGACATCACTCTTGTTACTATCACTCAAGGTATAATCATAGCTCGTATTAAAATTCAAATCCCAAAGCCTGTTATTTTCTGCCTGTAACAAATCCAGTTTTGTTCTTTCTATATCCAACTGTGCTTTCAAATACTCCGGCTGATTCGTAAACGCCAACTTTCTCAACTTCTCTGTATCTAGAGCAATGGGAGTTGCTTGAGGTAAGTCGGCAGGAGCAATCATCGTATTTTGGTCAATATCTAGAATATTAATGAGCGCCAATCGAGTAGATTCCAGATTATTTACTGCTTCTATTAATCGGACTTGCTGATTAGCAATATTGGTTTCTGCTTGAACAATATCAACAGGTGCAAGTCTGCCTGCTTCAATTAAAATTCGATAATTTTCTAATGATTCTTGAGCATTTTTTAAAGAAATTCGGGAAATCGTTAGCTGTTCTTGTGCCCTCACCCATTCCCGATAAGTAAGAATTACATCAGTAATTATGTTAATGAGTGTCGATTTTAAATTCAGGAGATTAATTTGCTCAGTGAGTCGAGCAATCTCAATGGAAGCTCGATTTATAGTAGTTCCAGCTCCTCTGAGTAGAGGCTGACTAAACCGCAATTGTAAATTCTGACCAAAGGGGTCATCATTAGTAGGGGTAAGCAAATTATTTTGAGCAAGGGGTTGACTATTGGTTGCCCAACTAAAGCTCAACTCTCCCCCTGTAGGAATTTTGACAGCAACAGTTGCTCCCACTCCCAAGTCACTATCCGTTGTTGTGGGATTTTTCCCGAATTGAGCAAGGGATATCGATACAGTAGGGGTTAAATTGGGGACAAATTTATCTTCAGCGACTGCCAGTTCTTGCCGTTGAACAATTCTTTCTAAATAGGCATTCTTGACAAGTCTGTTATTTTCTAAAGCGAGGATAACAGCATCGGATAAAGTTAAGGCAATTCCCTGCTCTTTTGAGGGAGATTGCGGTTGATTTAAATTAAATTTTGTTTCACTTTCTGACTCAACATCTGGAGATTGGGGAACTTGAGACAATACTTCCCGTTGATTGTGTAGAGACGGAGGAGTTTGTAAAGTGGCAAGGGAAAGTAAATCCAAATTTGCCAAGTGCTTCCAGCTATTATCTTTTGCAGCTAAAGACTGCTCGGATAACTGATACCAAGTTGCATTCATACGTAGTATATTCATCTTCTGGGCATCTCTTCGTCTGGGCATTGCCTTGTCTGTCTCAACTACTATGTTTGAACGCAATTTAATAGGAAAGAGTTTTAGCTGTTGCTGTTCCAATTTACCTGATACCAATTCCGTTGGCATCCTCATCGTGAGGACAAATGCTTCTGACTTTTTAGGAGAACTATCTAAACAGATTGGATAGGAGCGTTCTCCAAGCGACTCACGTCCGTTCTGGATAGCAGAAACTTTTGCTCCCTTACTTCTGTGTTCCTCTGCTTCCCTGTAAGTTGCTTGAAAATCTAGCTGAGGTTTCAACGCGAGGGTGAATGTCCACGCTGTACCAAAAACGGCGATAAAAACACCCAGCAAGGCGGGAATGAATATAGGAATAGGAGGAAAAGACCAGTAATCCCGTGGCTTGGAACGCTGAGAGTTTTGGGTAGAGGCATTTGGCATATTACAGTAGTTTCCGGTAGCTCACATTTGATAGACTAGCCTGCACCAAAAGAATGCTGTGTTGAGCATAATTTAAAGTTTAAAAATTCCTGCTAGAGGTAGATTCCTTAGAGACTATAGCAGTTCTCGTTGGCATGAAATATAGTAGGGCTAAGCCTTCCGAGCCCCTACAAACAGCCGAGATAATAAGAAGGCGCGTCAACCGCGCTTTCTAGAGATACAATGACTAACACCTCTGAGTCGCTGATCACTAACAAAGCAAGCAACAGCCGCTCTTACAGTCCACATGGAGCATTGATGCAACAACTGGATTTGATGCTGCGGGCACGTTATCCGCTACTCTATATTGTTGCAGTGGAAGAAGAACCGATTGAAGAAGTGTTGCTGGAAGTGGCACTGATGTCGCAACCGGAACGAAAGCTATTGCTGTGGGATATTGTACGCGGCTGGGATGATAATAATGCTGATAAAGGCTCTGTGATGGGGGCACTGAGTCGGATTGCTAAGGCTTCGGCTCAGGAAAACACAATTTTTGTACTAAGGGATTTACATTTTATTTTGAAGAATCCCTGTAGCGATCGCAATGCCCCAGTTGTTCGCGAAATCAAGAACCTGACACGGGAACTCAAACGCAGTCGAAAAACCTTGATACTCACCAGTCATACCTTAGAAGTCCCGGCTGAGTTGAGCGAAGAGGTGACGGTAATTGATTTTCCCCTACCCAATGTGCAGGAAATTAATTACTTACTCGAACAACTGGTAGTTTCTGAAAAGCTTAAACTGAGCGGATTAGCCAAGGAACAGTTGATTAAAGCTTGTCAAGGACTAAGTCGTGCCAGAATTGGGCGGGTACTTGCCTTAGCACTAGCCGCCAAACAACAGGTAGATGAAACCGATATTGACGGCGTTTTGGAGGAAAAAAAGCAAGCGATTCGCCAAACGGGGATTTTAGAATTTTTCACCACACGCGAATCGCTTAAGAGTGTGGGGGGATTGGAAAATCTCAAGCAATGGGTGCGGATGCGCCAAGATGCTTTTACGGAAGAAGCGAGACGTTACGGCATTCCTAACCCTAAAGGTGTGTTACTCGTCGGCATTCAAGGCACGGGTAAATCTCTCTCCGCCAAAACCATCGCCCATGAGTGGCGCTTGCCATTGCTACGCTTAGATTCAGGACGGTTGTTTGGTGGGATTGTCGGGGAAAGTGAAAGCCGAGTGCGGCAGATGATTCAATTGGCAGAAGCCATGGCCCCTTGCGTACTGTGGATTGATGAAATTGATAAGGCGTTTGGCAATATCTCGGCTGGTATTGATGGGGATTCCGGTACCTCTCGGCGGGTGTTTGGGAGTTTGATTACTTGGATGCAGGAAAAGACGACTCCTGTGTTTATTGTGGCGACTGCCAATAACGTGCGGATTTTGCCTGCGGAGTTACTGCGGAAAGGGCGATTTGATGAAATCTTCTTCTTGAACTTACCCACAGAATTGGAACGGCAGGAAATATTTAAGGTACATTTACAACGATTGCGCCCTTCTCGATTACGCGAGTTTGATTTGGCGTTGTTAGCCAAAACAGCTAGAGATTTTAGTGGGGCAGAAATTGAACAAGTCGTAGTGGATGCCATGCACCGAGCGTTTTTTGAGCGCACCCCCGATGGCAATCGGCGGGACTTTAACACTCAGGATGTGTTGCGTGCTATAGAAGATACAGTACCATTGGCTGCGATCGCACGGGAACAAATTGAAGATTTGAAGCACTGGGCAGCCGAAGCCGGAGCCAGAACTGCTTCCAATGATACACAGCTAGTTGATGAATTGAAACGCTACACTCAGCAAAGAGGCATCGGCCCTCTGGAAGTGGATTAAACTTGCCAATTCCCCATTCCTCATTCCCAACTTCCCATGTCACACTTCACCTGTATCAAGACACAGATTAAGAATCGAGATGCACTCGTTCAAGCTTTAGCAGATGTCGGCTTCAAGAACGTTGAGGTGCATGAAACAGCTCAACACCTTTACGGCTATGAGGGCGATGTGCGTCCACAGACAGCAGAAGTCATCATCCGCCGCCAGTACATTGGTGAATGGAGCAATGACATCGGTTTCAAGCAACAGCAAGATGGGCAGTTTGAAGCAATTATTTCTGAGTATGATTGCTCCGAGTATTCCCAATCATGGCTCAATGGCTTAACTCAGCGCTATGGCTATCACATGCTGATGGAAACGGCACCTGCTCAAGGCTTTACGGTTGAGGAGGAAGAAACATTAGAAGATGGCACAATTCGGGTAGTTGTGGCACGGTGGGTTTAGAGGAAAACACCCGCCAGGGGTTTAAACCCCTGGCTCATAGTTTCAAGTCGGTTAAAACCGACTAAAGAGACATCAATTCAGTCCGTTTTAACGGACTTCTTCTATTAGCCAGGGAATTGATTCCCTGGCGGGACTGAATAGTTACCAGGGAAAACTAACTAAGGAGAAACTTTTTATGTCTCATTTCACCACCATTAAAGTTCAAATCAAAAATGGAGAAATCCTCAATCAAACATTGCAGGAATTGGGTTATCAGGTAGAATACAACAAAAAAATTCGAGGCTATGCAGGGAATAAAACGGATGCAGAATATGTCATCCGACAGGAAAATGGCTACGATTTAGGTTTTCGCCGTGCTGGTGAAGAGTATGAATTAGTCGCAGATTTTTGGGGAGCGAAAATCAACCAGCAGGCATTTGTTAATTCAATTATGCAAAAGTATGCTCACAAAACCCTGATGGCATCGGTACAGGAACAGGGCTTTAACCTTGAAGAGGAAGAAGTTCTAGAAGATGGTACAGTGCGGGTTGTTGTGGGACGGTGGATGTAGTCCTAAAGAGGTTTCCTTTCTCTACCCCAGTTAACCGCATAGAATAGAGCGTGAAGCTTCTAGTGCAGCATGGCAGAAATAACTCTATCTAGTTGAAAAACTTTAAAAAGCTTAGTGTAAAAGCTTTCTTCCCTTCTGCCCTCTGCCTTCTGCCCTCTACATAAAAGCCTTCTTGCACTAGCATATCCCCCACACCTTGATTGTGCGATCGCAACTCCCACTGATGAGAGTCTGTCCATCAGGGCTAATGGCAACCTCGTTAACATGATCAGAATGCCCCTTCAGGGTGTGGAATCGTTCTCCAGTCGCTAAATCCCACAGATGGATGTCGTTATCCAAACCGCTACTGGCGAGGAACTGCCCATCTGGGCTGAAGGCAAGGGAATGAACTTCTTCCGGATTTCCTTCTAGCTTGTGTAGCCGCTCTCCTGTATCGAGATTCCACAAGCTAATTGTATGGTCACCACCGCCAGCAGCAAAGATTTGTCCATCTGCACTGAAAGCAACAGAATGAAACCCTCGATTAGAACACTTGTCCCCCAACGGCTCAAGTGTATTGATGTCCCACAGTTCAATCGTTCCACAAGTAGTAGCGAAGAAGGGCTGCAAAGGGTTGACGGCTAGGGACATAATCGTGCCTCCCGTACTAGGGAGGTTACTTTTCACTTCTGGTGTCTGTAGATTCCACACTTTGATGCTACCGTGCCAATTGCCACTCACCAGAGACTGCCCATCGGGACTAAAGGCGACACAAGTGATGGTATCGAAAGACTCGCTACCTTCTCCAAAGTGGTGCAGTAGTTCCCCTGTATGCAAATCCCACACCTTGATTGTTCCGTCTTCAACGGTACTAGCCAGTTTCTGTCCATCGGGGCTAAAAGCAACAGAGCAAAACCTGCAACCCCCTCGCCCCGTACTCTGTGCAAACGTGTGAATCAATTCTCCTGTATACATATTCCATAGCTCGATGGTGTACCTAAAGCTGCAACTGGCAAAAGTCTGACCATCTGGGCTAATCGCAACGGTAGAAATCTCAAAACCATCTGCTGATGAGAGCGTGTACAGACACTCGAACAAGACATTGGGATAGCGCAGAAGCAAGACTTGTCTTACTTTCGGATTGGCTCGTTTCTCGAAGAGTAAGTTTTGAGCAACTTGCTGTACTTGCTTTGACTTGTCCTCTAAAGCCTGAATCACCAGCTCCAAACCCGCTTCCCCATAATTGAGCGCTTGGTAGAGAGCAGCAACTCGTTGCCCAATAATTGTACTCGCCAAGTGCCTCTTGACTCCTGCTATCCCTCCTAAAACCCCACCATCAGCAGGCGCTGGGATTTGTCCACCCAGAACAGCATCATCGTTTTTAGGTTGATTCAGATTGTCTGCCATCTCGATATTGGGAACCTTTCCCATTAAATATCAAATGCAATAGGATTATGGTGAGTAGAGCAGCGCGGCGAAAATAACCCACCCGTTCAAAAAGGTTAAAAAGCTTACTGTACAAGCAATATTCTTTCTGTCTTCTGCCTCCTGCC
>CBKWLJ010000428.1:0-8282 GCA_966675205.1 uncultured bacterium | reverse complement strand
CAACAACAGCTAGGGAATTTGGCTTCAAATCTAGCCACTGTATCAACTCAAGCAACTGTCACTCAGAACGATAAGCTAACCTGTCATTTACTGCGGGAAGCTGCACTAGTGATTGAGTGGTGTGCGGCTTCGGTACCGAAGGATTTTCTCTTAGAATTGGCAGCCCTGCAAAGAGAATTATTAGCATGGCAGCGAGTTTTTACCATTGAAGAGGTACGGAGTTTGCTATCATTGCACGCTCGCAATCGCTCAGACCGACTCTTACAAATGGCAGGATTATTGCCTGACGACGAGGATTTTTCACCAATAGTGAATCATGATGAATTCTTGACTTCTCCACAGCAGGGACGTTGACAATTGCCAAGCAGAAAGAGGCGACGCAGCTTGCCCAGATGAAGAATTGGTGAAAACAGGGGAGAATAGAGAGTGCGATGGACGCAATACTCTCGCGAATAAAGCTTGCTCGCAGAGCGCGTCCCGCTGCGCTATCGCTCCCTCATTCATCATGCCTGCTTCCCCAAATTCTTCTTCCCCTAACCCTCGATCGCCAGCACCTGTGCCCACTTCTGGTGCTAGTCCGATTGACTTGCGGGAGGTGCGGGTTGAGGAATTTTTAAAAGCGCGATCGCTTTGTGCCAACAGCCAAAAAGCTTATCGACGCGAACTGCGAGGCTTTTTGGCGTGGACGGAGCGCCCGATTAGCCAAATTACGCCCCGACAAATTGTTCAGTACAAGGAACACTTGGAAAAATCGCTAGCAGAAAGCTCAGTCAACCGGGCGCTTTCTGCTCTGAAAAGTTTTTTTGGTTGGCTGATTGAGGCGTATCCAGACAGTCTTTCCACCAATCCCACCAAAGCCGTAGCGCTGAACAAATTGCCATCGCCACCAGCGTTTGACCTCTTGGAGTCAGAAGTGGAGGCACTGACCAGAGCGATTGGGCAGCTTCCGCCCGACCATCAAAAGCGAGACGCGGCCCTGGTAGCTGTTCTGTTACACGGGTTGCGAGCAGGAGAAGTGGCAGCGCTCAATTTGGGCGACTATGACGGCATACGCTTGACAATTCGCAAAGGGAAAGACGATAGCGGCGGTACCGTTCCCCTCAATCGACAAGCACGCGAGTGCCTCAATGCTTACCTAAACGAGCGACGGCTTTCCGGAGAGCGCTTCTCTAAAAACCGACCCCTGTTTTTGTCGTACTCTCCAATTCCCTCAAAAGGAGAACGGCTGGGTTATCAGGGGATTTACTACATCATTAAGGAATTAGGGCAATTAGCTAACATCGCTAACCTCACGCCGCATCGATTAAGACACACCTATGCTACGAAGCTCCTGCTCAAGGGCATCGACAGCCTGCACGCTCGCACCCTGACTCGTCATAAGTCAGAGGTCAACTTCAAGCGCTACGCTAAACGTGCCCTATCGGCTGCGGCAGAACGCGCTTTTTATGAGGCGATCGGGGAAGAACCGCCAACTCCTTAGTGACGAAGAGCGGCACGGGATGGGCTTACTCTCCTTAGCAGCAGAAAGCAACAACGATTCTTTCTACGCCTTTCTCCTCTTTCACTCACCCAATTTTTGAATGTTTACCGACAATGGAGCAGGAAGTAGGTGAATAGAGCTTTTAGGGACAGGAGAAGCCTCAAAATATTTAGTTACAACGTAACTTCTCAGGATTAATGTGAAACTGAATATTCGTGAGCTTCCGCTTCCCTGGTAACTCTAGGGCTTCTAGAATATATCCCTCTTGCTGTAGTTCCTCTATCGTCCGCCACAGAATTTGGTTGTTTCTTGATAGATTACTGCTCAGCAAATCTAGATTTTTGAAAAGATATTGCTTGGAAATCGTCAGATATTGTCCATCTTGGAGCTTGTCCCATTTCATTCGGCTGGCAAGATAAACTAACAGCTTCATCTTGTAATCATGCTTAGCATTACTGCCCAGCTTTTGAGTCATGTCAACGCTGTTGGAGAACAGGACATAATCTCCTGTCCGACTCGGTCCATCAAAGAATTCCAGCGCTACCGTGTAAGCATCCGCCAGCTCATAAGTATAATCAGCAGCCTTTGCTAAATCGAAGTTTCGCGGTACTTTATCGATTTCATAGTCTCGGATGCGGAGGATGCTTTTAACGATGACCTTCGCTCCCATCGTGTTGCCTTTTTTGAGAGACTGGGCTAGCACCAACTCAGTTCTGTGGAGGGCAACTAGGTCTTGATTGAGTTGCGATCGCGCTCTCGCTGGGAAGCTGCCATCTTTAGCACGGCTATAGCCTAGGCTTTCCAGAAGATCGTTGGAACGAAAAGAGACCAAAGGTCCGTTACCCTGCTGAGCTGCTTTCTTATACAGGAACAGTACGATCGCTACCTGTCGCGGGTTTAGAAAGGTCAGCAATGCCATAAACAAGCGCTGAACCCGGCGATCCTGAATTTTCTCCAGTCCTTTGCTGATTCCGTGGTCTGTACAGATACTCAGATCCAGATTGGCATACTGAGCCTTCAGTTCTTCCCATTCCTCCGTAGTCAGATTCTCCAGCAGGACGCGGCGAGTCACTGCCACTTCGCTTTCGTCTTTCGAGTCAGCATCAACTCGCATTTCCAGATAATAACCATCTCCATCCGTGCGAAGAACTGGCAGTTGCACATCAGGATTTCTCAGCGAGGCTCCCGCTCTCGGCAATACCATCACGAGCTGTCCATCTACTGGGAAAACAGTATGTTCCTGACTCACACTCAATACCTCTAGTTGAGCAAATAGTTTAACAAGAGCGTTCAGCTCTGGGTTACTAGCGACAGTGTTTTAGATGTCGAGCAACCGCTAAATGTAACAAATTTTCATGAAGACCTGTGTATCCGGCGTATGATTTTGAGCCTTTGACCTGTGTATCCGGCGTATAGTTTTACCTGTGTATCCGGCGTATAACTCTCGATTTCACCTGTGTATCCGGCGTATAGTTTTACCTGTGTATCCGGCGTATAGTTTTTGGGGATTCATTTTTAAAAGTCTTATGATGTCGAGCGTTTAGCAATTGACCTGTGTATCCGGCGTATAGTTTCACCTGTGTATCCGGCGTATAACTCTCGATTTCACCTGTGTATCCGGCGTACAGTTTTACCTGTGTATCCGGCGTATAAGCCACCTGTGTATCCGGCGTATAAACGATTTTGCCCCCTTGAAGTGGTCAATTTAAGGTGCTAGTCTTGCAGAAACTTCCAGCCGAACTCTAGAGGTTAGGAAGGTCTGATATTGCAGCCAACTTCTGCATGGGGGTGCCATGTTTGCAATTAGTGAGCGAGACCGCTCTCCACCGTCTGACTCAGACAACATAAAAGCGTCAAGAATGCCTATCGAGGGATTCCTGACGCCGATATGTTATTACTTTAAAAATTCATAAGCCGGAGAAAGCAGCGAAGACTCGCGCTCTCTCACAACTTACTATCACTGGATTTGGAACTACGCAGTGCCACCTGCGAGCTACCAAGTTGAGCTCCCTAACTAAATATAGGGGTCTATTATGTAGCTCAACTTTAGCAAAGTTTCAGCCAGATAGTAAGTGTGAGCGGCCGTAATTCTCATGCTGTTCCGGCTCCGTAACCTCAAAAATTCACGGAGGAGAGCATTTACGATGAAACTTACGCCTGGAAGCTTTGCCATTCGAGACTGGGTTGATTTTGATGCTAAAGGTCGGGCTTCTTGCCCTAGCTGCGAACAAGACGGCAAAAAGCGACAAAAAAATTTATTTGTCAATGCAGACGGCAAATACTGGTGCTACCGAGGCTGTACTCCAGAGCAAATCCGGGCAGCGTTGGGCGCTCCACCACCACGTCAGCCGATGAACCTGTCTGACTCGCTGCCGCATCGAGTACGTCAGCCGTCAATTGCACCATCACCTTCTAGACAACGCACTCTATCCCAAAAGCAGGTGCAGCAATCAGTCGAGCGACTGCTGCACCATCAGGGAACTCCTCAGCAACAGGCATTGGCATGGCTTGAAGCGCGTGGCTTTACTCGCGAGGCGATCGAGCATTACCGCTTGGGTCTAGACCAGCGCTGGCTTACCCTGGATGAAAACAAACCAGACTCCCGCGAGTGTTATTGGTCAGTCAGTATCTATATTCCTGCTGACGAACCGGGGCAGTTTTACAAGAAGATGCGGGTTGCACCTTGGTTAGTTGGGGAGGCTCGACCCCAATATGTGAGTAAGTGGTGTCAGTACGGCGTACCTGTGACAATTTGGTTCACCTATCGTCCAGAAGATGCTGAAGCAACTTGGTACTGCGAAGGGGAATGGGATGCGATGCGCTTGGGCTGGTTAGCCAGACAACGCCAAGCCAAGATTGCTGTCTGCTGCTCTACCGGGGGTTGCGGTACTGTTCCCAAACAAGACCAACTCGATCGCCTCCCTGGTCTTGTCACCATTTTCTTCGATCGCAACGACGAACCTCGCCAAGATGGGACTATCCCTGGTGATGAGGGGGCGAAGAAACTTGCCTTAGCTTTAGGAGAGCGAGGACGAATTGCCCTGGTACCCATGCCCTCGCCGTGTGATGTAACAGGTTGGGATGTAAGTAATGCCTTGGATGCTGGCTATACTTGGTCAGACTTTGAAGCAGCAGCAGCTACAGCCATGTCAACGGCTGAAATCGAGCAGCAACAAGCTCAGACTCGTCTCACTGCATCTGCTTATCGACCCTTGACAGCATTCTCCCTGCGCGACAAAATCCTGGAAATTCTCAACCGCTACGATACCCCCTCTTTACGGGACGCAGCACTGATGGATTTAGCTGCTGCTACCGGATTTCCCTACCGAGATGTGGAGAAATTGGCGAAGTCCCTGGCGATTGAAGTGGACTTGCAAATTGACCAAGCCGAAGCGGCTAAGAAACTCTCTAGTTTGCTCAAGACTCGCCGCACTCAGCTAGACCTCAACCGCTACCTAGAAGCCTGGTTTGCACAGACACTGATAGAGACGGCTAGAGCTATGCCCACAGCTCCAGAATTTCTCTTTACCACCCTATTACCTGCTGCTGCGAGTCGAGTGGGGACTGCCGCCAGAATCATCGTTAAGCCCAGTGCTAAATACAGCCAACCAATGGTCTTCTGGACTGCGATCGTGGCTAACTCTGGTGCCATGAAAACCCCAGCTCAGCGAATTATTCTAGACCCCTTAGTGGCATTGGAAACGGAAGCCTACGAATCCTTTCGCATCGATTTAGAAGACTATCGAGCAGAACGAGAACTGAACAAAGGTAAAAAGTCACGGCAAGAAACTCCAGAAGAACCCAGTAAAGCCCCCACTCGCAAACGCTATTTGACTAAAGACATCACCCTAGAAACCCTGCAACACATTCACGGCGAGAACCCCAGAGGACTCCTTTACTATCGAGATGAACTAGCAGGCAACACCAAAGCTCGCAACCAGTACCGAGGGGGACATGGTGCGGATGAGGAAGCCGAACTCGACCAGTGGAACGGTTCTGCCATTTTGTACGATCGCTCGGAGAAGTCCGTCTGTTTACCTCGCTCTGCCATCTCTCGCACCGGGGGCTATCAGTGGGAAGTTTTAGCCCAGCTAATGGGCGACCACAACGACTTCAACGGCAACTATGCCCGCTGGCTCTTCTGTGCGGCGAAAACACCCCTGCGCTACTTGCGGTTGTTGAGAGAGGACAAGGATACGGGAATCTCTGAAGCTCTAACCTACCTGTATACGGAGTTGGAGAAAGTCCCCCAACAGGATTATCTGTTGAGCTACGAGGCGATGCAACTGCTGGAGACTTGGCAGCACCAACTGGTGGATGCCCAGCAGTGTGAAGATGCCTTTGGGTTACAGTTAGCTTTCCCTAAGATTGAAGCTTACACGGCTCGACTAGCATTGTGGTTACATGTTGTCAATGCTGTACTCCGGGGCGAAAGACCGTCTCAGGCGATTAATGGCGACACGATGGAGAAAGCTATTGAGTTAGCGGCTTACTACCTCTGGCAGTACCGTTTGATTCATACCCATAATTCTCCCGATTCAGGACTGGCTGCGATCGCACTGAAAATACAGAAGTTTGTCGAACGAGTCGGTAACGCAACGGCTTCTGCCCTCAAGAGCGGGGTTCGCGACCTTAGAAAAATGGCAACTGACCAAATTCGCCAGTTGATGCAAACTCTGGCTAATGCTGGCTATGGTTGCGTGACTGGGGAAGGAGCTTCTATGGTTTATGTCCCCATACCATCTAATGCCTCACCTTCAGGCAGAAATGGGAAAAGCGATACCGTTAGCAACGGTCAATTTGTCAATTCAGCCGCTGAGTTTCCTGCTACGGGTGGGGTTGACTCAATTGATGCAGCGTGTCAACTGAAGCGTCAGTTGTCAACAATCCAAACGGATACGTCAATGGATGGCTCATCACAGGGGCTGGGGATAATTGAAGAGGCTCGGATGCCAGTGCAGATATCTGAGGGGAGCATTGACACAATTGACAGGGAATTGACAGAGCTGTCAGTTCCTGAAACTGAAGTACTGCAAGCCTCTTGCACTTCGATTGACGCAATTGACATGGAAATTGAGAGCCGCTACGAAAATACGGCTCTAGCCAACCTCACTACCGACACAGTGGCGAAGAGTGAGGCGGAACAGCCTATTGCAGGAGTAAATGGATTTGACGCATCTTCTGAGCCAGCGAACAGCGCTTGCCTGTCTTTTGGCTCTATCCCTTCCTGGAGTGGGTTCAAAGTTGGTGACTCAGTAATACTGAGCTACCACCAAACTGGAGGACGTGCATGGGTTATTGACCCCACTCAATACCCAGAACTGGGCGCACAACCGCGAGCGAATCTCGTACCTGTTCGTTGTGCCTACACAGAGAAAGTTGAATGGTATCCCGCAGACTGGGTGCGGTTAGCCACTTAGCAGATAACCGAAGATGCTGCTAGTTAAAGAAGTGACGGCAAGGGTAGCCAACTGCGTTTAACAGCTTTCTACTAACGGGACTTAGACAGATTTCAAGCCCAAACAAAGCCCAAAGCTGCTTTGTAAGCGAAGAATACGTCCCGATTGTGGTTCAGCCACTCGATAAAACGGAAAGACATCGCTGTCCGAAATGCCTCTAATGCTTCAGTAAAAGTGTTTAAAGGTTTCGATGCCCACCGCCTTCTTAATCCTCCAGTTAAGGTGTGCCATAAAATAAATGTATAGGCACAAAATACAAGAATGAAATGTCTTAATAGGCTTCTAGAATCCCTGACTTGATATTCGGACAACCCTAACCAACCTTTTGCTTCCCGATAGAAAACTTCTACCCAATTCCTTTGAGCATAGGTAGTAACTATCCAATCCGGCTTGGCTATTTTTGAGTCAACATTGGTAATAAAATAATCAACATCACTAGCTTGAGCAAAGGTTGAGGCATTCATGACGATAGCAATTGTTCTCGTTCCTTCTAGCTGTGACAGTTCAACTTCAACCGTTGCCACCCAAACAGTTTTTTGTTTATCTAGATTGAGTTGAACAGGAGTAAAATCCTCAATAGACAAGGCTTCGGCTAGCTTGTCTAGGCGAATTTCTTGGAGTTTATTTGACCCTATTTGAGTTATCACTTTGCGGTTTTTGGCTAATCCCCCTAGATACTTTAATCTCCTTTTTTCTAGTTCAAGCAGAAACCTTGTGTTATTTCCATATCCCGCATCAATCAGCACAATACCAGGTCGATATCCTCTTGATCAACTGCGGTCAATTAAAGCTAAGGCTAACTCTGGCTTTTTCTTAAATTCAAGGTCTTTTTTCCCTTGAGGTAAAGAACTAGCGTGTTGATATAACTCTATATCTAGTGGCAAACTTTTTTTGCCATCATATAGATGAGTCGTTACCACTACTATCCCGTTATCGGTTTTCCCAATTTCTCCAATGTACTGCCGTCCCACTCCCCTTAAGAAATTGCCGCTTTTTCTATGCCCTGAGTCATCAACGATTAACGTGAATCCTCTACTGATTCGAGTTTGGCTGCACTGATTCATCACCAGCAATCGACGCTCGTTTACCTCTGGCGATGACCAGGGCGCTTCCGTCAAAAAATGATGTAATCGGTGATAAGTTACTCCAACAGCGTTATTCGCAATTTGAGACAGGTTTTTTCGCTCACTTTCCCCTAATAATCCCCCGATATAGTTCCTAAACTCCCTTTTTTGGGCTTGATGTGAAAAGAGATCATCAAAGCGTTTACACCATCTATCGAAGCAAGGAGGCATGGCGGCGGGAGTTGTCTCTTTCATCACTCAAGCCTTAATGTGAAATAT
>CBKWLJ010000427.1:0-8302 GCA_966675205.1 uncultured bacterium | reverse complement strand
TGCTAAAACGAAAGTCCTTCCCACTTGCTGGGAAAACTAATTGAATGGAAACACGATAGGGACGCCGAGCGGCATAAAGCGAACCTTCTCCTTCCCACTTGCTGGGAAAACTAATTGAATGGAAACGCTAAGCAGTTGCTGTCACCATCGGACATAGTTCGTCTTCCCACTCGCTGGGAAACCTAATTGAATGGAAACGACTTACTCCAAGCGAAAGTATAAAGTTTAGATGCATAACTTCCCACTCGCTGGGAAACCTAATTGAATGGAAACGCAAACATTCTGCTGCTTAGTCCGCCGACTAATACCACTAAAGGCTTCCCACTCGCTGGGAAAACTAATCGAATAGACACGAACCCCCTCTACTACAAAAAGTAGAGGGGGCTTTTGCTTGATTGGAGCCGTTGAAGGAGACGAAGTGATCGGGGATGAGGAAACTAATCCTACTCCTTCCAGACTTGTCTATCAAGGTCTGAACTTGGTTCATCAAGCACAGCAGATGGCTGGCAACCAAATAGATGTACCGCACCACTAACCTCATGAGCTAATTCATCTAGGAAGTCTCTCCTCAGGTGGTCTGAATCTGGGGTTTCGCCGCCCATGAATAGACAAACAATTTCCTGGCAATCTGTTCCCATTTCACTGTGGAATACATTAACTCGCTTAATACTTACCCAGGAGCAATAAGAAGGCTCTTTTTTTCCAGTTAAAGGGTCTTTTTTTCCGGTTGCGGCATTTCCCCCTACATCAATCTTGCGTTTGTAATCTGGCTGATAGATTAACTTCATTCCGTCACCGCGAGTCTTCACCGCAACCTTTTCATCCCAGTCGCATTTGTTCCGATCTAATGGTTCTGCCTCTGGACCAGGGACAGCATAGATAGCGCAAGCCGTTGGAGAGAAAGCTTCAGCAGGGGGATTAAAGTCGAATGGTTTCACTCGCTCTGACCATAAAGCTTGAGCCGCCTTACGCCAGTTTTGATAAAGGCTTGTCCACTCTTGTGGGTTAATCGGTAGACTACAAGATTTAAATTCTACCTGTGTTGAACCCTTCTTCCTCGAAGCTTCCTTCAATTGCAGGTCACTACCTCGTGCGAAAGCTCTACCATTATCAATACGGAAAATGTGCAGAGGTCTACGCCAACCGCGTCCCACACCCCCCACACTGACAGCAAACTTGATAATAGGCATAAGGATTGGGTTTAAAATTTTCTGAGGCGCGCTCAGATGCAACGTTCCTTGCCAAGTATAAAAATCTGGCTCATTTTCTGAGCGTTCTCCCCAAGTTTCCCCCTGAAACATTTGCAAACGCACACAACCTTTGCGGCTTTCTGGCTCTAAAGTTCCCATGAGTTCTGCCAAGGTTACTTGTGCATCTTCGCAAGACATTACCCCCAATAGAAAACGCAAAACCCAAGACCGCAGCCAGCCTCGCCAATGAGAAGGGCGTAGCTCTCTAGCGTTCATATCCTTAGAATTAATACCCCCACACCCTTGAGAATAGAGGCTAAATTCAAATTGTTTTCTGTCGTAGCCAGGGTCAAGCGTGCGGAATTCTGGCGCTGGTCTAAAAGAACTCGGAGACTTGATTGCGCCATAGCCAGAAGCAGTACGACTACCAACACCGTACATCCTTAGAGCCTGCTGCACCCAGTTCCAAACTTCATCTACCTCTGAAGCCGTCGCTCTGCCGGGAATGCCTCGAATTGCTACAGTTACAAGAATTCTCCCTTTACCATCTCCCAGCGTGTACAAAGGTTGAGGATTACAGCCCTTTTCACTGTCGTGATAAACTTGGAAATCTTGTTGATTATTGACTACATCCAAACTAAGTTTAGTCGCAGCTTGAGGCCATGCATCCAGAAACTCAATTTTGCCAGCGCGGATGGTCTCCTTGTGTTGATATCCCAGCAGTTCATCCAGCTTAGATTTGAGTTCTCCTCGTTGCTTTGCCCAAGCTCGCACAACTCCCCGAATTGCTGAACCCGGAATATAACCATAGAGCGGTAGTTCGGGCAATTGCTCTAAATTTTGCTCCACATTTCGGTCTGTTTCTGGTCTCCATTGCCGACTGAGATTTAAATTCTGTTGTCTCCAGTGGGGGTCAGGTTTCCAAGCGCCACAGGGTTCTCCTGCTGACACAATTGTTTCTAAATCTGGGTGGGGAAAAGAGCCAACTTTAGTACGCCACAGTAAAGTAAACGTGTCTTGCTTAAATAACCCTTGGAATTTATCGGACTGCTGCGATCGCATTTCGTGCTGCTGCTGGAGCAGTTCGATTAATCGGATTCCACTATAGGGTCGGTTTGAGGCGGATTCGGTGTGCATGGTTCCTCTTGTTGATAAGCTCTTGCCCAGAAATTCCAGTGATTAGCTAAAATCAGCGCCCTGCGCCAAGTTGCCATATAACGAGATGGCTCTTTCTGAGCCATTTGCTCAACGGTTGCCATTAAAGCTTTTGCCTTGGGCGGGTTATCTTGAGCAATCAACTGCCCTAGCAAACATTTCCACACGGGCTTTGTGCGCTTCCGGATTTTGCCCTCTTGGTCATTAGACTGATTGAGGTAGCCCACAGCAGAGAGCAAACCAAATACTCTCAAATGTTGAGCAAGTCGCAAGACGGCGGTCACATCATCTTTATCTAATTGGCATTTTTCAGTCTCCTGCAAATACGTCTGAATGTGCTGATGAGCTGTCAGACTCATTTGTTCAGGTTGCACTCTTTGACCCTCAACATTAGCGACAGGAGGCAAAGTCATATTCGCGACCTCAAGCTTTTCCTTTTCTATCGTTGGGTTGTTCTGAGTCTTTGTCTGAGTTGTAGCAGGGGAGCTTTGAGAACTGGGAAATTGAGATGATTTACCCTTTTTTCCTTTTTTATGCTTAGCCATGATTAAACTCCCACATTAGTATCAGTTGGATGCGTCGGTGTAGATGACTCAGAGGGAATTTCTGTATCAGCCGCAGTTGTTGAAGTAGTCGGTACTGATAATTTAGGAGCTGCCTCATTAGCTACCCAACTCTGAACCCAGCCCCGTCCCACATTCGCTTGACCTCCAACTTGAACTAATCCCTGAAGAACAGTCATTAAAAATTCATGTTCAGCAGCAATAGATTTGTTTTTGAGCAGGCTATAACCCCAGGGATAGTAAAAGATAGTGTCTCTGGGAATGCAAACATCCGTCCAAAATATTTCTGCTGAACCATCTTGTGCCTGTGGTTCAGTCACCTGCTCGTCGCTATTTTTGCTAGAGCTATCCTTAATCTTGTTGCGAATCTGCGTCCACAACGAGTGTTCCATCAATATGTAAAAATCAGCATCGGGGAGGACAATGCAGTTTTTTGCCCAAATTGGTTGAACTGCACTCGCTAAATTGGGATGCCAATTACCACTAAGAGCGATCGCTTTTTTGTGTTCCTCTGACAAAGGTCTTACTGTAATCTGAGCATCTGCGACTAGATAGTTTCCAGGCTTCGTCCCCACTGGATAATCAGGAAAACTAGCCGCTGCCTGCCTGGTCACCAAAGCATGGTCGCGAATCAATGAGTGACAGCTAACCCAAGTAAACACATCTGTGCCACCATTCATCGACATTGTACGCATGGGAACCCACAGCAGTCGTGCATCCCCAAACCACACCTGATGGACTCCCATTTGACCATCGCCATTGAGTTCTTTTCCAAATAGAACGTCGGCAGCATCAGGGTCAATCAATTTCACCTCATCTCTGAGACTTCCTCTCAGCGAGGAACCAGGGATATAGGGAAAGTTAGTATGTACCTCACGGGCAATCTCCAAAATATTGCCCAAGTCACCCTCACCGCCACAGTGAATTGGGGCAAGGCTGTATAAGTAGCCAATCCGAAAGTCAGTCATGTTTATCCTCAATGGGGGGGTTATAGGGAAGCCAAAGTAGTTCTGAGTAACCTAACTCTCGCCAGCGCCGCACCGGTTCAGGCGCTTGGATACTATCCTGAAACAAAGCTACTTTCTCCCCAGCTTGCTTACTGTCAAACAAGCGGGGGGGTTGTTTTAGGTAATACAGACTGCCGCTGGGAGCGGCAAATACTTGTGGAGAAGGGATGCTATTTTTCTCAAGATTGCCATCTTCCCGCGTCCGACCACTAATCGCTACTGGGCGGTCAGTAGCAAAACTGACTAGATTTCCTTGTTTAGATGTCAGTTGCCATTCCCAGGGCCAAGGACGACAGCGTGCTGTGTAACGATTTCGAGCCAAGTCGCGATGCCAACGCTCAAACACACCAGGGGTAATCAAATAAGCGATCGCTTGTCCTTTAATATTAAAATTAGCCTGAGACTTGTCTTGTAACTGCTGCCACTGCTCTTGTAGCACCGGACAGGATTCAATCACTACACGATGTCCCTCGCCCCCCAACAGCAGAGTTGCAGGGATCTGAGGGAGAAGTTGCTCCGTACCAATGGCTATACTCCACCCCGAACATAGGCGCACGGCGTTTTCTACGAAGTAGCCATCTGCTTTCTTTGTCTGGCGAGTCTGTGAGTCAATGGCATTATGAGAACGAGTTTCCTCTTTCCAAGGCTGAATTTCTTCCTCATCTTCCTGACCATTTTTGCATCGCACTCTCCAGTCTTTCTCGCTAATGTGTCCCGTGTCTAAATAGTTAAGAACTACATCCCAGGGCAAATACTTGCGATATTTGGCTTTTTTCGTCTCCTTACCCTTCTTGGCACTGTTCCACCAAGACGCTTTAACCAAGGGGCAGGACTGGTCTGGATTCTTGAGTACTACATTATTTAGATGAGAGTTGGTATCCCAGTCCAATGGAACCAGGGGAATGGTATCGACATGACCTAAAGGATAGGGAAAGTAAAGGGTTTGCTGGTGGCGGCACAGAAAAGGACCCGTAAGTTTGAGAGAATCAGAAGCCTTCAACAGTCCCCGCAACGCCCCAGCAATCGTATGCCCATTGGGGGGGAAAAGACTAGCTGCCCAAGCTCGCTCCTGTGGGGTAAAAGGCTTGGCATCCCGAAACATCAGCACATCTAGCGGTGTGAGGGTGTACCAGTAGGTCATAATAGTCCCTCAGATTTGATAGTGATTTGCCGACGCCGTAGGGTAAAAGCTGCCAGTTTGAGCCAGTTCTGAATTTCCCAATCCCTTTGTTTTTCTTGAGTAGTCTGACTCAAGGTTTGGATAAAGGCAATTAAGCGCTGCTGGAATTCTCCTTTAAATTGTTCATTATCTTTGAAGATATTGCGGCGCTCACTAAAGGCTTTTGTCCAAGGTGCGACCGCTTCTTCTGGTGCAGGAAATTGGCTCCAGATTTGAGCCGCCTGTTCAAATAGAGCAGGCAGAGATGCTTGTTGTTGAGGTGTAACAGGAGTATTGAGAAGCTGACGCCATTGGTCAAATGCCTGAAATTTAGCAGTTGATTGTAATTGATTGCCGTTGCTGTAGAGAACGCGGACTTGCACCGCATCTTTATCAGGATGTTCAAGTCCAAGACAAGAGTGGTTTTTCGCTCCCTCTTCTTCGCCTTCTGCACGAAAGAGATTTTCTAGGGCAATTGCCAGTGGTACGGAATGATGGGCAATTACAATCCCAAAGCTAATCGTTGCTTCCTTACCCATTGTAAATAAAGGACGTTTAGCAACTAGAGGATTCGACTCATCGCACAGCCAACGCCAATAATCTCCTTCACTTTCAAATCCTTCTTTTCCACGCTTTTTCTCTGGGTCTTCATCACCGCGAAAACATTGGCGGATATCCCACAGCCAACTATCCCATTCCCACAGATTGGTATAAGCTAGAACGTCATCGCCACCGCTGTAAATCAATCGTCCAGCATAACGTTGTTCAGTTAAGTAAGGGACTAACTGGTTAGAGAAGTCCAGTAAAGCGCGACTTAAAGCATTGTGAGTCGAAGGTCCCATGCGCTTGTGTAATTTTCTCAGCGTCTGAAAAGCTGTAGAAAAAGCCGTTTCTGAGTTGGATGAGTCCCCAGTTTCTGCATCGATTGGCATGTAATCCTGGTACTTTTTCAAAGGCGTACCCAGAAGCCAATTTCTCATCCCGTCCCCATCCCCAGCCGCTAAAACATACCAATCTGTGGGATTATTCTCTGGATAAAACTGAGCTAGCTGGTTCTGGAATTGCTTACGATAGTCGGACTTGAGGTCTTCGGAGATTTCCAGGTTAGTTACCAACCACCCTGGATTCAATAAGCGGGGAGGATAAGAGCGTAAGTCTAAGTCTGAGTATTCATCGATCCAGGGAATACCCCATTTTTCTCCCATGTCTTCAAAGGCGTCTCGCTGGGCTTCTGGGAACTCCTGTAATTTCTGCTCTAACTGCTGACGGACTAACTCACAAACTCGACGAAAGTAATCGAGTTGTCCGTCGCTATTGACTTTGAGGTAACCAGCTACACCAGCGGTGAGGTCAGGATAAGAGGCATCGATCGCGTTTTGGTCGAGTCCTAAAACTCCTGGTAGCACCCGATGCAAGCATCGCTTCAATGTTTCAGAGGCGTTGAGTTGTTCTGAGCCATTGAAAAATCCCGCGCGTTTCTGCCAAAATGTCTTGGTTTTCCCTTCAGTAATCGGTTCATGGTGTTTTTTCCCTGGAGGAATATCTTCGTTAGGGTCAGGATAGACCACAGGGCCGATACCAGAAATCGTAGAGCGCGGTCCAAAGGCGGTAGGGATATCCCAATTCCGAGCATTCTTAACGGCAAACAGGGAAGAGCGCACCTCATCAAAAATGTAAGGCCACCAAGAACCGACATTCACACTCACAGCCTGCCGAGCATGAACAGCTCGGAGAAAAGCAAACTCTGCCAAAAAGAACAGTTTAACTTCCCGCTCCTCTGTATCCTTCAAGTTGCAAGCCTGATTTTGTGCTTCTAGCCAAGGGTGCTGTCTGGGGTCTGGAACTTGCCAAATTTCCTGAGTGGTTAGAGGTTGGTTTTTCTTTCCCAAAGGTAGCGCACTCCAGTAAGGCTGCCATTGGGCTTTCAGCCAGCCGTTCCAGGTGCGGCTGCCCTCTCGTAAACTTTGTGTCCAGCACCGTTGTCTTAATTCTTCAAACACCAGATGCCCTAATCCCAGCCACTCATCTTTTAGGGTTTTTTCTGCCATTTGCATCGCGGTGTTGACTTCACTTTCTGGGAGTACTAGGACAATCACATTCGGAAAGCCAGCGGTGAGTAAAGCGCGATCGCTCGGTTGTTCTATCCAATGCTCAAATTCCCCCCACTTGTCTCGCAACCAGTGGTCAATCAAGGGTTGTTGGTAAAGACTCGGATAAATTAGGCAATCGGGGCCATAAATTTGTGCCAGTTTCCAGCAGATTTTGGCGGACAGGTAATGCAATACCCAAGAACCTGCCCAGAAGTCGCGCATTTTGCGACTGGCTTTAATCAATTCCTGTACTGGTGTGAAGCTAAAGGTGGCTAAATAAGGATGAGCGGTTTGTTCCTTACCGTTCTCCGTTCCCCGTTCCCCGTTCCCTTCCTGACGGGATGGGCGTTCGTAGCCCGTTAACGCCCCAGCTAGTGCGGCGGTGAGACTAGCATGACTCCACACGGAAGCATCCGGCAAGATAGTCGCCGCAGGCATTAAGAGGGATTCGTCTCCGAGTTGCTGACTCACCGCTTGGGGTAAGCAACGCCACAGCCACCAAAATAGTTGCTGAGAATCTCTCTGTCCATTTCCTCTACTCTCAGTCTCCCCATTTCCCTTACTCCCCCGCTTTAAGCTGTTGTAGATGGATGAATCCAGCGATAGGGGCAGTTCTGCACCAGAGAGGAGGTGAGCTATTTTCAAATTTGAGCCATTAACTTGCAGTTTGGCAGCATTAAGTACAGCGCGATCGCTGGCTTCAGTAATCAGATGAGCGTTTAATAGGTGAAATGAAGGCTCTACGGGTTGCAGAGCATTTAAAAAGGGTTGTGCTTCATCTCTGGTATATTCTCTAAGCTTGTTCAGGTCAAAACTATAGAGCAAGCCTTGGATTTTCGCTTGCCAAAATGCTTCGCACACGGGAGATTCCTTTCTGCGGTGGCTAGATTGCATATTAATTAATAAATGCTTCACCACCGCAGTCAGTATTTCCGGATCAGTTATTCACAGAGGGTGTTTGTCCAGTGAACAGAAGTAGGGAGCAATCGCTAAACGGCTTAGCCTATTAGTTTCCCCAGCGAGTGGGGAGATTATGCCAAGAAAGACTGATGAATTGATAATTCGTTTCCATTCAATTAGTTTCCCCAGCGAGTGGGGAGAATGTTGAAGCTTTAGCGCAGATTGTTCATAAGGATGA
>CBKWLJ010000426.1:0-8335 GCA_966675205.1 uncultured bacterium | reverse complement strand
GGTTTTTAATTTCTCGGGATTCCCATTCCTTTAGGGAAACGCGGTTTCGGTCAACGGCTTTGTTTCTGATTGTCTATGTGAAAGGAAACTATTTCAAAATCTAACTTCTGCTTTGAATCGGAAGTTTTAGCGCTTAAAATACAAAAAATATGCGAACAGTCCTACCCTCAAGGGTGGTAAAGAACCTGATTGCACAACTAAAGCTCTTTTTGGGCCTGACTATATGCCCCTGCCTGTTCTAGCTCATGTTTGATACATTAGGTGCTTCGACTTTAGCCAGATCTGGAACAAGTGCTTCAGACCTGATTCCTTTGGATTGTGATCAAGCCAAAGTTCTCGTTGTTGACGATCATCCCTCCAGTCGGATGACGGCTGTGGCTCTTTTATCCGTTGAGGGCTACGAAGTGATAGAAGCGGAGAGCGGCCCCATCGCTCTAGAGCGTGTGGTTGAAGGCAATCCAGATTTGATTCTTCTGGATATCATGATGCCAGGAATGGATGGGTTTGAGGTGTGTCGTCGTCTCAAGGAAGATGAACAAACTCGCCTGATCCCAGTGGTATTTATTACCGCGCTCAACGATAAGCGATCGCGCATCATGGGAATAGAAGTCGGGGGAGATGATTTTCTCACTAAACCCTTCGACCGCTTAGAATTAGCAGCGCGAGTCAAATCCCTGATTCGACAAAAACGCCTCAATGAAGATTTAGATCACGCCGAACAAGTATTGTTTTCCATTGCTAGAGCTGTGGAAAGCCGTGACCCCAATACAGGCGATCACTGCGAGCGTCTAGTAGAAATGGGTAAAGCCTTTGGGGAATACATCCAGCTTCCTAAACTAGAAATTCGTAACTTAATGTGGGGTGGCTATCTACACGATATTGGCAAAGTGGGAATTCCCGACGCCGTACTCTTGAAAAAAGGGAAATTTACTCCCGAAGAGCGAGAGATCATGAATCAGCACGTCTTGATTGGAGAGAAAATCTGTAAACCCCTGCGTACCATGCGCGGTGTTATCCCAATTATTCGCCATCATCACGAACGCTGGGACGGTACCGGATATCCGGATGGACTGCTGGGTGAGCAGATTCCTTACATCGCGCAAGTCTTTCAGATTATCGATATTTACGACGCTTTGACTAGTGAGCGTCCGTACAAAAAGGCGATGACATCAGAAGCGGCTTTAGCCATCATTGCAGAAGAGACTCAAAAAGGTTGGCGCAACCCCAAGCTAGTCGATCAGTTTATTGAATTTATCCAAACGGCTCCGATTAAAAGTGCAAAAACTCCCTAGCAATTAACCGAGTTCAGTACTCAGCGCGGAGTCAGCAAGTGCTATTATCAATGAGCAAAAATTTAAAAGCTGGTAGCGACAAAGCGGATTGCTGATCATGGTTGCAGTAGCGATTCTAGCGGCAGGGCGTGGAACGAGGATGAAATCTGACCTTCCAAAGGTCTGTCACCAATTGGGTTCTGTTTCACTCGTTGAACGAGTCCTCAAAAGTTGTCTTCCATTGAACCCCTCACGGTGTCTCGTCATTGTTGGCTATCAGAGTGAACGAGTCAAGCAAGCTCTGGAGGGTTGTTCAGGACTGGAGTTTATTGAACAAACCGAGCAACTCGGTACGGGTCATGCAGTTCAACAACTCCTGCCTCACTTGGAAGGATTTACCGATGACTTACTGATTTTGAATGGTGATGTTCCTTTATTGCGAACGAATACCCTCCAACAACTATTAGAGACACATAAAACACATCAAAATGCAGCGACTCTTCTGACCGCCCATTTGCCCAACCCTCAAGGCTATGGGCGTGTTTTTTGTGATAGTCAAAATCTGCTCAAGCAGATTGTAGAAGACCGAGACTGCACAGATGCTCAAAAGCAAAATCGCCGCATTAATGCCGGTGTCTACTGTTTCAACTGGCCGCAATTGGCTCAAGTACTGCCGAAATTAGAAGCGAATAATGACCAGAAGGAGTATTACCTGACGGATGTTGTGAACTTCTTAGAGCCAGTGATGGCGGTGGATGTAGAAGATTATCAAGAAATTCTCGGCATTAATGACCGCAAACAACTGGCAAATGCTTATGAGATTTTGCAAACGCGGGTAAAGGATGCCTGGATGAAAGCGGGAGTAACGTTAATCAATCCAGACAGCATCACGATTGATGACACGGTGGAATTGCAACCGGATGTGACGATAGAACCTCAAACCCATCTGCGAGGAAAAACGAAGATTGGTAGTGGCAGTCGCATTGGGCCAGGAAGTTTGATTGAAAACAGCCAGTTGAGTGAAAATGTGACGGTGCTGTATTCGGTGGTGAGTGACAGTGTTGTTAAACAAGGCACTCGAATTGGCCCTTATGCCCATTTACGAGGTCATGTGGATGTAGGGGAGACTTGCCGAATTGGCAATTTTGTGGAATTGAAGAATTCTCAAATTGGCGATCGCACCAATGTCGCTCACTTATCTTACTTAGGTGATGCCACACTGGGGACTAAAGTCAATATCGGCGCAGGCACAATCACTGCTAACTACGATGGCGTGAAAAAGCATCGCACAGAAATTGGCGATCGCACCAAAACCGGCTCCAACAGCGTCCTTGTTGCACCAGTATCACTGGGAGCAGATGTTACCATTGCCGCTGGCTCTACGGTTACCGAAGATGTACCGGATGATAGTTTAGTGATTGCGCGTGCGCGTCAGGTGGTTAAACCGGGTTGGCGCGTGAAATCCCAATCCGAAAAATCGTAAACGTAGAGGCACGGGCATTGCCCGTGCCCTTATCGCCATTGTCAATCGGTTACTGCTGCTCAACGAGTTTGTTCATTTAAGCGCATAATGCTTCCATTCACCATGTACGCCTCATCGGAAGCCAACCAAGCGACACACTCACCGATCTCATCCGCAGTTATCCATTCTGGCTTCGCTTGTCCTTGATTGAGTCGAGTTGCCACCAAACTATGAATCACAACCTCATTAATCCGGACATCACTACCTTTCATCTCCTCCATTAAAACCTTTGCCATCATCAACTGGCCTGCCGCCGGAATAGCAATCAGGCTGTAGTTGGGAATGGCTATTTCAGCAGCACCGCCCCCCACAAGGGTATAACTACTCCCTTTGTTTCGCGCTAAAACGGGTAGAAACGTCCGGGCAGCAACAAAATGCGTGGTTAAATTGCTGTGGAGATACTTTTGCCAATCTACCATCGACACCTGAGTGAGGGAGAGATTTCCTGTCCAGTTCCCACCAAGGGAGGCAACGACAGCATCAAGTCGTCCGAACTTGTTGAGAATTTCGTCACGCAGATTTTCAGCAGACTCAAGCTGGCCAAAATCCCCAATCATGGGGATAAAGCGATCGCTAGCGAGTTCTCCTAGCAATCCGCGCAACTCTTCCAGCTTGTCCTTGTCACGCGCTGGAACCACTACGGTTGCCCCTGCTTCGAGCAATGCCCTCACGATACCTTCGCCAACATAGCCTGCGCCGCCAGCAACCAGAGTAATCTTTCCGTTTAGTTTGCCCATAACTTTAAGTCAAAATTGCAGTTCTTCCAATTCCCAAATCTGACACTTCAGGCACACAATCAGGCTCATAAAGCAATATTGCCAGCATCAACCAGCAACGTATCCCCAGTCATGAACATCGCTAAATCGCTGGCACAAAACAAGACAACTCGCGCCACATCATCAGGAACACCCACCCGACCTAAAGGCAACATCTTGCCAATTTGTTCCTCTGGGTCGCCACCAATAACTTGGCTCAAATCCTGTTTAAATTTGGCAGTTCCCTCAGTGATGGTATACGTCGGTGCTAACCCTAGCACTCGAATACCGTAGGAACCCAGCTCGACCGCCAAACCCTTGGTTAAGCCCCGCACTCCATGCTTGGCAGCAACATAGTGAGAGAGCATGGGGCCACCCGACCTAAATCCTTGGGTCGAAGACAGATTGATAATGACGCCGCCGTTACCCGCTTCGCGCATCCGTTTAGCAGCTTCGCGAGAACCTTTGAACGCACTGGCTAAATTAAGGTCAAGTGTTTCCGACCACTGCTCGTCAGTCATGTCCAATATGGACTGAAATTTGTAGACACCTGCATTGTTGACCCAAATATCGAGGCGTCCAAATTCTGACATGGCTCGGTCAGTGACTTCGCTGAGTGCCTTAGAATCGGTTGCGTCAGCAGATACTCCAATTGCTTTGCCACCAAGGTTTTGAATTTCTTCGGCCGCTGCCTTTGCGCCCTCCTGATTGCGAGCAGTAACAAAGACGGCTGCACCCGCTTCGGCAAGTCGCTTGCAAATGGCAAAACCGAGACCGCGAGACCCACCGGTTACAACAGCAACACGACCTTTTAATGAGATGAGTTCTGAAATACTTTTGCTGGATACGTCTGCGATCGCCATAGGTTTCCTGTTTTGTAACGTAATGTAAATGCGTTATGAAACCGAGTTTAGCGATCGCGCCTATATGAGGTATTTTCAATTCTTGCGGAATTTTCTTTTCAAAATCTTGCTTGTCCCATACTGTAACTAGTCACTGCGAACTCGCTCGAAACGAATACTGCCTTCCTCTGAACCTTGTCCAATATAGGTAAACTGACATTTTCCAAGAAGCCGTTGTGAGGGTTTAAGTTCGGGCAACGTTTCTGCTATAACTCGCTGAACTTCAGGGTGTGTAAAAGCCCAAGATGTGAGTGCTTGAATCGCTTCCGTACCATATCCTAAATTTTGAAATTTCTTTAAAACTGAGTATCCGATTTCTACAGTTCCATCCGACGTCGGTTTACCTTTAAAGCCGCCATTACCGATTAAAATTCGCTCATTATTTACTTGATCATTAAGTACGAAGTACCAAGCCCACCATCCTACTTGCTCTGGAGCTTCCTTCATCTTTTGTAAGAAAAAAGACATCGTTTCATGGTCGTTGAATTCAGGGGGCCAAGTATCTGGTACACGCGCACGAAGGAGTTGAGAAAACTGTAAGCGATCGCTGATTTCTGCTTGTGCAATTTCTAAAGTGCCAGCCATCAGTTCTAAGCGCTCAGTTCTGAGCCGAATTTTTGTCATAGTTGCAGTGTTACTTAGTTAGTTACTTTAGTGCGTTTTACATCTTCATTGGGTCAAAACTCAATTGTCTCGGTATGCTTTCGGTGTTGTTCCCGTATGCTTGCCAAATAGGGTGGTGAAGTGACTTTGACTGGCGAACCCGACACGATAGGCTATTTCTGCGATCGCTAAATTCGTTTGTGTCAGTAGGTTTTTCGCCTTCTCAATCCGGCGTTTGATTAAATATTGGTGCGGAGGAAGTCCAGTGGCTTGTTTAAAGGCTCGTGCAAAGTGATACGGACTCATACCAACTGAAACAGCAATCTCAGCAAGCGTCAAATCTTTCTCAAGGTTATCGTTAATATAGTCAATCGCACACCGCAGTTTGTCTTGAGGAAGACTCTCAAAATCAGCTAAAACTTTTTGCCTGGAAGTAGAATAATGCCTAACTAAGTGAACACACAGGGTATTGAAAAGCGATTCGGCATAAACACGGCTACCCATGCCATCTGATTCGAGTTCTGACTTAAGTGCTAATCCCAAATGTTGAATGAGTGGGTCGCGTGTTTTAAACTGTTGAACAATTTCAATTCGATCTGCATCGATCAAATCAGCCGCAGCACGGGCGACGAGTGAGGGTTCGAGATGAAGGAGAAGGTATTCCCCCCCATGGTGCCAGCGAGTTCTTTGATAGCCGTTGATAAGAATATCACCGTAATGTAAGCTTTCCTTGACAAGTCGCCCATTAACCCATCGCTCGTACTTATTTTTTCGCCCCAAGTAAATGCTAATGTTGTGCCGTACCAAGTCCTGTTCGGGAGTTTCTTGAGCAGGTTGAGAGTGGTGTTCAAGAACCAAGCCATTCCATCCAGCATTTTGACTGGAGAGAAGGGGTGCATGAATCAGGAAGCTGGTAGGGAAACTATTGGCAATGGTGAAATCAACGGCAGGGTTTTTCTCTTCTGGCATCGGTTTTCCCATCACTTGCAGAGTGTAGAGTTTGCGATCGCTCTTTCTCTGACTTAATACCATGCGATCATTGCGATCGGGGAATAAAATTCAACGCAAGATACTAACTTGCAGGCAACCGAAATTGGTAGAGACACTACATATCGTACCCCTACTCGCGACCTACACCACTAAGAAGCGCAATATACAAACCCCAACTGATAGAACTAACGTCTGACTCCGCTTGCCTGAATGGTATCCAGCACAAAACTACGCATGAGAGCTAAAACCTCTGGGATAACAATATGCCCCATATCAAATTCCTGATACTTCACAGTTATACCTGCTGCTTTTAAATTCTCTCTAGCACTTTGGGCTGCGCTTAAAGGTACAACTTGGTCTTGTCTGCCATGCACAATCAATACAGGTGGATAAGATGTACCAGACGTTGGTTCTGGTTTTTCGTGTAAATAGCCACTAAGACACACCAAACCTGCCAATGGCATATTTAGCCCCACATCCAGCGTCATGGCTCCACCTTGGGAAAATCCAGCCAAAATTGTGCGCGATAAGGGGACGTTAGTACTACTTTCTAAAGACTTTAACCAATCGGTTAGCTGCTGTCGGCTTGTCGCTAAACCCTGATAATCCTGTCCTCGCAGGTTGTACCACATTCTACCCCCAGTCCCGTAGGGATAGGAGTAGGGGGCATCGGGAAATAAAAATTGGTATTCAGGCAGATTGAACATTGGGGCGAAAGGTGCCAACTGCCCAGAGTTACCACCAAAGCCATGTAAGCATACAACTAAACCGACAGGTGCTTGACCATTTGCCGGAGGAACTGAAATGAAATTTAAAGACAACAATTTATCTCCAAAACTAGGCTGGGTTGGAGCTTTAGCAGAAGAAGAACTTCTGTTGCAAGCATTTAATAGCAGCGTCGTTGAAAGGGTGGCTGTGCCCAGAAAAAGTAGTTGACGCCGGCTCAACGGTTTGATGTTCAATTAGCACAACCCTCAAATTTAATGAAGCTGCTCGATCTTTATTGTGCTAATGAGCGATCGCATCGCCATCACCCCGAGTGCGTAAGTGCTGAGAGTGCTGGGCGATACAAATTCAGAGAGGAAATCCATTACGAATTTATAACTACGAACTATGTTGATGTTAGCGGTTCCTTGTTGTCTTTCGACCATCCGAAGGGCTAAACACATCAATGCCGAACAATTACAGGCGTGCCAATGTAGACAGTGGAGTAGAGTTCATGGATATCATTACGCCTCATTCGCAGACAGCCATCACTTGCAGCCAGCCCTACCGAATTGGGCTGATTAGTGCCGTGGAAACCTACCTTAAACTCTCCTTTTGAGGCAAACTCGATCCACCTATCACCGATGGGTGAGTTGGGGCTAGGAGGAACGCGTCTTCCCGTGTGCGGACTGAGCCAAGCCGGGTTAGTTTGCATATCGGTAATCTGGAAATTTCCTACAGGCGTCTCCCAACCCGGCCTTCCAATTGCAACTGGGTAACGGGCAACCAGGGTTTCTCCTTGAAAAAGATAAGCTTTGCGATCGCTCAAATCCACGAAAATGCTCAGGTTAGGATTGGCTTGAGCTGTGGGAACAACTGGCTCTGTTGACAAAAGAAGAGGAACACCGATAAAGCTAATAGCAGCGCTAAAGAAGGCTCGGAGAAAGCTTGAGTTCATTCATCATAGAGTGATTACCGAAATAGCTGAGTTATTCTGAGCAAAAGCTGTGAACCAAGCTTTTCCGCCCAAGAGACTCGCTGCTAATAAGCTATTAGCCGGATGTGAAGAATTTGTGAATCCTTAAAACAATCGGAGTTGTATGGATATGACTGCATATCAAAACCACTGGAAACCTATCCACTATAGTGCATAGATATCCCGCTCCCGACCTGTAGCAAACCGCAGAGAATTGCGTAAATCTTTACTATTTTGGGTCACGAAAACAACGAGAGCGAGTAGAGCGATACCTAGGGAGAGGGAAAAGATACCCTGATAGCCCAACTGCTGAGCAAGGGTACCGAGGACTGGACCTGCGATCGCTAATCCCATATCGAACCCACCCAGACACAGGGCAAACACTCGTCCTCGTTCATGAGCATGAGAGCGATCTGAAATAAGGGCAATGATGGCAGGCAGTAAGGTTCCTGCTCCAGCCCCCTCCAAAAAACCTGCTAGTAAAAAGGCAACTCCACTTTGCGCTCGAGCTAGCAGTAGCATTGACAGGCAGTAGCAGATTAAACCCACAGTAATCAACAACCCTCGACCGTAGCGATCGCTGGCTCGTCCTGTGCCAAAGCGACAACAAA
>CBKWLJ010000425.1:0-8338 GCA_966675205.1 uncultured bacterium | reverse complement strand
GCCGTGTTTTATAACCTAAAAGCAAGAAACTTGTAATGGCGATGAACGCTACAATTACCAAAAATATTGTTAGTTCCATGGGATGAAGCCACTTAAATACTCACATAGCTGAGGCATACACTCATTGGGGTCGCCCCAATGTCATTGGTAAGAATTCAAAAATTAAAGGCAACAGGGAATGGGGCACAGGGAACAGTGCAGATCTTGGGTTAGGGATTGTAAACCCCTCCCCAGACAGACCACTCGCTTAGTGGGGGCTTGAGACCCTGTGCCAGGAGAATTTCGGCAACAAGAAGGAACTGCTCGTTCCCTCGCTATTCCCTATTCCCTGTTCCCTTTTTGGTCAAAAAGATGAACCCAGTAACTGTCAGACCCCAAACAAAGGGCACATCTATTTTCAGGTATTAGCGAATTGAGTTACATCTGGGCGCTATAACGATTACCTCTACGCCTAATCCAACAGTAAATCCGGACAGTCAACTCACCCGCCATTACTTGGCTTCTAAGTGGCTGTTTCAGGAGTGCTATGGCAGTTCAGGATAAAAACCAAGGCTGACTCAACCGGAGAAAATGTATTAACAGACTTGACAAAAAGCTTATATACTGCTTATACAGTCGGAAGTATCATTCGTTGGTTTATTCACGAGCTTGCTAACCGGGTATGCTGTCATCTGTTCAGTAGGATAGGGCTGCAAGAGAGGTTGCAACAACTCTGGTTTTTTCACCTCTGGATCGAGCCATAACTCGTAGGCTTCTGGGTCAAGAATAACTGGCATTCGATTGTGGATAGGGCGCATTAACTCATTTGCTTGTGTCGTCAGTAATGTGCAAGACTGAATTTCTTCACCATTGTGATCTTCCCAACGCTCCCACAAGCCAGCAAAGGCAAACAAAGACTCATCCTTGAAGCGAAAATAATAGGGCTGTTTTTGTTTTTTGTCCTCCTGTTGCTGCCATTCATAAAAACCATCAGCGACTACCAAACAGCGCCGTTGCCGGAAGGCGCTTCTAAAGGCGGGTTTCTCGGCTACCGTTTCGGCTCTAGCATTGATTAGCTTGGACCCGATTTTTGGATCTTTTGCCCAACTCGGAATCAATCCCCAATGCAACAGTTTAAGCTGCCTGCCTTCCTGTTGGGGAGTTCGTACAACCGTGGCTATAGCCTGAGTCGGTGCGATGTTGTACCGAGGTTCCAGGGACGGGACTTCAGCAACTTGAAAGGTCTGAGCGATCGCTTCTGCTGATTGACGCTGACTAAATCTTCCACACATATTTTCTGACCTACATATCACAAAACAGCTAATTTCAGAGCAGTCGAGAAATACGGTATTGAGTTAGTTCAATTGTACTATAAGCGCTCAACTAAGTTTATTCAACTAGTGGAAGAAGGCTCCAAGGAATATTGCTTGTACAGCAAGCTTGTTAGTCTTTTTAAACTCATGAATGATTTCCGCCCCGCTAGCTCAGTGATTGAGACTGAGGCAGAGTAATCAGCTTCACAGGTACCGTAGGCGATCGCAAAAGTTTCCGAGTTCCTGAATTCTCTTGATTTAAACAGCTTCGTACAGCAGTGAGATCAGTAAAACCAAAAACTGTTTAACCGAGCCTTGTCAAATATTCGTTTCAAACATGTTAATCATCATGCCACAATTAAAGTTTCATGATTTCAACATTTTAGCGAGAGGATTATTAGTAATTCTTTACTCAATAAATCTTGCTTTTGTAGAAAAATGAAATGCATTACTACAGATATCCTGAAAAATATAATAATCCTTTTAACAAAGTTATGAATTTAGTTAATCAATAAGATTTTTAGGTACACGAATAGCTTTTTAAAGCATACAATAGGGTCGATTAAAAGTAAGAGGTACTAGAGCTGACCTATGAAATTCATCACCAAGAAGTTACGACGGCTTCGTTGGGGTGTAGTTATACCTGTCACCTTGATGGTATTGGGAATAGCCATCAACATCAATACGGCAACGCAATTTTTGATGCAGCGCTCAGCAAAATCTTCTATTACACCTGCTGTAAGTATTACTCAACGGAGTAGTCAAGCTTTAATATCGCCTGCTCCGAAGACCGTTTCAACAGCTAATAACGGAATTTTTTCAAACCAAGAAATTCAACGAGCAACAGCAGGTGAACCTAAATTTGGATATTTTCTTTATCCAGAAGGGAATCCCAATAAAATGATGGTGATTGGTAGTTATGGTCAGCCTGGAAATCAAAGTTTCGAGCAACTCGCACCAGAGGCTGGTGTCGCACTGATTCAGCTAATCGATGCGGCACGACAGGAGGGAGTATGGATAATTCCAGTAGTAGGTTTTCGGAGCATTGCTGACCAAGAAATAGTATTCAAAACTCAAATTCAACAGAAGGGTTTGCCAGAATTAGCCGCTAAACTAAGCCCTCCACCAGGGTACAGTGAGCATCAAACGGGCTATGCTCTTGATTTAGCAGATGGTCATTTTCCCAAACAAGACCTTACACTTGACTTTGCTAAAACTGATGCATTTCGATGGTTAAATCTCCATGCGATGGAGTTTGGTTTCGAGTTATCTTTTCCGAAAAATAATCCTCAAGGAGTCCGTTATGAACCCTGGCATTGGCGTTTTGTCGGCTCACCAGAGGCACAAGCTATTTTTAGGCGCTCAGAGCGAGGATAAGAATCAGCAAAAGCAAAATAATACAAAATATACTACCTTGAACCAAAATGATGCGCCTAAGCCTCACTTGTAATCTTTGATTGCAGTGGTGAGGATTTACCTCAGATATTGCTCTATTCAAGGACAATCTTGGAGACGGCTAGGGTGGGCAAGAGCGATAAAGCTGGAAAAGCTTATGTTTTTGTTGCGTAACTTTGCCCACCCTAAAGTTATTGATGAAGAAGCAAAATCTCAGTTCACATCATTCACTGTACAAGCAATCTTCTTTGGAGTCATCTACCTCCTGCCTTAGAGCCTTCTTGTACTAAGTAGTCGGAATAAACGTAGGTGTGTTAACAAATGTTAAGAGAATCAAACCCTCTTTGCTTATGCTTTCTGCCTTGCCTCAACGACAAATATTAATACCCACCTGACTTGAAAATAGGGTGTAGGGGGTAGGGTGTAGGGTGTGGGGGAAGAAGAATTTTCATGCGTCCTGGTGTACGTAGTTCATGAGGGTTTCTTAGTTTTCTGCAACGGCTTATCTTTCAAATAAGCCTCTTGCCATATCACAAATATTTATGATTGGGAAGTGCTATTAGTCGTATAATTACACTGATTAATCAAAGTTAGTTTTCAGTAAATTTACCGATCGCAGTGAAACTTGATTCAAGTTACCATGTACAGCATAATATTACGGTGTATCGCATAACCGATTGCCTACTCTCGAACAAAATAACAATTTAAGCCAAAGCTTCCTGAACAAAGGTTATACGCAGTAGGCTGATCAAACGATTACTTTTCCAATAATCGGATAATTAATAAAGCGAATCCAACAACCGGGATATGGCTCTAGGGGGATAGAGTCATGTTAATCAGCTTCTTAATAAACAGAAAGCTTTGAGCGCTAATCTTCAGAAAACTTTGAATCTTACTAAGCTTAAGAATCATTTTTCCTGAATCAGGGTTGCTTTGCCATTTATTCAACTGTGATTTCCTCATAAGGAAAATGGCAATGCATAAACAATAGTTTTTTGTCCAAAGGAATAGGAGTGAACTAGAACGTTGACAACTTAAATGAAAGCGTTCTTGCTCAATTACCCTCAAACATAACAGCAAGACTAAGTCTGGCTAATTTGCCGTGCAAAAGATTAAAAGATATTAGCGGTAGTAGGCAATGTTGCCCTAATTTTCTTGTTGAAGGAGATAAAGTTACTACCGATAAGGTTTATCAGCCCTGCTGCAACAGACGCCTAATCACAGAGATTTAGAGCAATAGCAAGACTACCTGTGCTAGTTCCTGTGATTCGGTTCGCGCTCACCCAATTCATTGTTTTTATCGAGATTTAAATCTATGTCTAATAAAGCTTGTTCTACGGTTTTACCTGCGAAAATACTCGTTAATAATATTGAACAAAGACCCTATTTTTCGGAATCAATGGAATTGAAGGAAGGGTTAAATAGTTTCTTGTTTTTGATTACTATCTGTGAGCTTCTCCCTTACTTTGTGGTGACCACTACTTTGTTATTTACCTTTCCTCTTTTCGCTCCTGTGGTAATCATTCGTATGCTCTTTTTGGTGAATCGTTCTTTAAAGAAATTTCAAGAAATAGAGGAAATTGATGAAGATTGAGAAAATTTAGATCCTATTCCCTTGCTACTATAACTAGGTGCATTCGTAACGTTACACCTAGCTTAGGTTGGTTTTGACGCAAGCGCTCTTGCTATAGCTTGGGTTGTCCCCATTGTATGAGCTGGAGCGATCGCATTTTATTGTGTTTTCTGGAGATATCTACCAGGTAAAATTTAAAGGTTTGTTGAATTAACTTCATAGATATTCTCCACAGGATCTTCACAGCTTATTTCGATTTACCAGTGTCAAAAACTGGTCAGAATTTACAATACGGACTAGGTGATGACCATTAATGTATTGATTAAGTCCACCTTTTAGATAGAAATCTTTAAGCTTAGGATTCCAGCCCTCTCCGCCAAGAATCAAGTAAGCATAGGGAAACTTACTATTACTATTGTTAATAGCATCTATTAGCTTTATAACTTCAAAGGGGACTTTCTGCTCTGCTGTACCAGTAGTCTCTTGCCATTTCTTTGACAAAATCAGCCAGCGACTATCGGGAGTTTCTATTACCTTGTCGGGTCTGTGCTTTCCTCCACTAATGCTTGGGGGAATAAAAGGCTCGTACTCTGATCTAGTAAGAATTCGATAGCCCTTCATCGGTAGTACAGTGTTGAAAAGTTGCTCGAATACCGCTCCTGTATTAACACCAGTCTTTGCCATATTCTAAACCTCTATAAGCAAGTACTTCTAGTGCAGGACTCCGATCCCCAGTACAGGATATTCGCCTTGGCCCCTTAATTATTTCTGTAGAGAACCCTAAATTTTTATACAAACCTAGTATACGCTCTGTGGCTTGGTTAGATAATACTACTGGGCCAGGATGTTTAGCGAGCCATTCAGCCAGTCTGATTTGGTCTTCCCAGGTAAAACTCTCAGAACTATATTTAGTGAACTCTACATCGTATGGAGGATCTGCGTAGACAAAATCACTTGGTTCAAGAAGTAGCTGAGAAAAGCTCCCTGTAGTAAAAGTCCAGTTTTTTAAAATTGGAACATACTCAGAAAAGTCTTTAATATAGTTAATTACTTTATAGCGACCAAAAGGAACATTGAACATTCCTTTACTATTGAAACGACAAAGACCATTATATCCTGTGCGATTAAGATAATAAAAAAGTTGTGCTGCCTCTAAACTATCAGTCTCACCTAAAAGAGTAAGTTTGTTGAATTTTTCTCGACATTTATAGTAAAATCGTGAATCATTCTCCATCACTAAATCTATATGAAACCCTCTTTGTAACCAACGATATAAATTAATGAGGTGAATATTTATATCATTGAGTAGCGCTTGCTTAGGTTGAAGACCCAATGCTACTGCCATACCACCAACAAATGGTTCCACTAATCTACGGTGAGAATAAGGTTTCCATATTTCATTCAAAATAGGAACTAGCCAACGTTTCCCACCAGCCCACTTTAGAACTGGTTTCAATCGATTAGTTGGAGTCTCCAAGACTTTTATATCAATCATAGGGAAACCCCATTGTATATCCATTATAGTCAAATCGCTGATTTCTTTATTTTATAATTACTTGATTGCGAAGGTAATTATCGCGGAAATAGTGTTTTTTCGCTCTATTCCTGAATCATGTGCAGTGTAGATACGGCAAATAAACAAATTGGTTATCTATTATAACTTTCATCTTTGACGATATTGTTTCTTTCTGGATCTATTATATTAGTGAATAATGGGAAATAGTGTAACTATTTTTTGAATTAAGTTAGACAAATATAAGGATATTTAACCTAAATAACGACTGACTAATAGAATCTCTATTTCTCTGTGTCCTCTAGACCAGCTTGATAGAAATAACTCACCAGTCAACCATAAATCATGAAATATGAATCCTAACTAATAGGCTGATGGAAAACTTCCACAGCGAAGGTCTAGGGTTAAAGGGATTTATGATCAAAGCGGATGAGAAATCACCTAGTAAGGTAGCATGGCAAAAATAACGATCCAGTTGCAGAAGCTTACTATACCAGCTCTGTTCCCTTCTGCCTTTTGCCTGCTTGCACTCGGTAGAAGTCACACGCTTTGGGTCTGAGCTAGAGAAACCTGAGACAACTCACTCCTCAAATGCGATCGCAAAACCTGGATAGTAGGCAGCCGAGCAGAATCTCAGCCAGAGCATCTCGGCTTGTCGATCGCGCCCACAAGTGCTACCAGTTAAAGATGGGTTAGTAAAACTTTTAGAAATAATGAAGGATTTTTTGCAAAACGTCTCTCGCTATCCCCGCTACTTTATCACCATCGGCTTGGGGATCTTCTTTTTCTTGTTTGAGCGGGTGAAGCCTCTATTCCAGCGCCCAATGACTGCGATCGCGTTAATTGGCATTTTCATCGGCGGCTTTTGCTTCATTGCTCTCACCCTCCGTGCGATGCTGGGATTCAGCCCAGTATAAAAAGTCACACTGTCTTAGCCACTCCCTAAAGACAGTGGCAACTTTTCCTAGCACTAAACAACGCGTGATTTAGGCTTGGGTAAATGAACAGGAAAATTCCGATGCTCGTGAGATGAAGCCATAGCGAGGGACGAGCGTCAGACTCGCTACCCTTGTGCTATCAGGGTTTCCCGTTCTCTGTTCAGGAGTTCCCTTATCGGTGAATATCCCTTTCGGTGGACGTTACAAATATCGAATAGCTATAAAAATTCATTTAGTCTACTATAGATCAGATCCTTAGTAGCGACTGCCTATAGTGTAACAAAGGGGGCCTTATGGCTACAAGTCGCCGTATTTCTCGTGTTGCTTCGCTGATTCAGCAAGAAGTCAGCCAAATGGTACTCCACGAAATCAAAGATGACCGTGTGGGGGCCGGGATGGTGAGCGTCACTGATGTGGACGTTTCTGGCGACCTCCAGCACGCCAAAATCTACGTGTCAATTTATGGCACAGAAGAGGCAAGGGCAGAAACCATGGCTGGGTTAAAAGCCGCCACAGGTTTTGTCCGTCGCGAATTGGGTCAGCGGATTCGCTTGCGCCGAACCCCAGAGGTGGTCTTTATCGAAGACCGAGCCTTAGAGCGTGGCGATCGCATGTTGGCACTTCTCAATCAACTGAGTGAAGAGCGTCAACATAAGGGACTAGAAGATGATATCCCTGAGGCGGAAGATTGAAGTCAGTATCGAAGCAACTACCAAATATAAATGACCTCTCCCTAGAAGAACAGGTCGCTCAGATGGTTGTAGTGCGAGCCTCTGGTTACCTGTTCGATCATCAAATTCAGTATCCAGCTTGGGAACCCCCAGCCGCAACACTGCAATATTGGCTGCAAGAGTTGGGGGTCGGGGGCGTGATTTTGTTGGGAGGAAGTGCCGGGGAACTAGCACTGCGATCGCAACAACTCCAAGACTGGGCAAAAATTCCCTTACTCATTGCTGCTGACATTGAAGAAGGCGTGGGTCAGCGCTTTACGGGTGCGACTTGGTTTCCTCCCCCAATGGCAATTGGGACAGTTGCCTTTGAAAATCCTGATCGCGCCCAAATCTATGCTGAGCAAATGGGAGCCATTACTGCCCAAGAAGCCTCAGCGATAGGTATCAACTGGGTATTGGCACCAGTCGTTGATGTTAACAACAATCCCCTGAATCCCGTTATTAATGTCCGGGCATTAGGTGAAACCCCAGAGGTAGTCAGCCAATTGGCTGGTGCCTTTATTCGGGGTGCCAAGCAATATCCTGTGTTAACAACAGCCAAGCATTTTCCTGGCCACGGTGATACGGCGATTGATTCCCACCTAGATCTCCCCGTGTTACCTCATACCCCCGCCCGCTTGGCAACGGTTGAACTGCCACCGTTTAAGGAGGCAATTCGCGAAGGGGTCGATGCGGTAATGAGTGCTCACCTCCTGATCCCGGCTTGGGACCCAGAACGTCCCGCCACTCTGTCTCGACCGATTTTGACGGAATTGCTCCGAGACTGTTTGAAATTTGAGGGATTGATTGTTACAGATGCCTTAGTGATGGGTGCGATCGCGAATCGCTATGGCGCAAACGAAGCTCCAGTAATGGCAGTAGAAGCGGGTGCTGATATTATCCTGATGCCTGCCAAC
>CBKWLJ010000424.1:0-8338 GCA_966675205.1 uncultured bacterium | reverse complement strand
ATACGCTCTTAGTAATTACAAATGTTATACAGGCGGAAGCGACGACAGCGAGCCACGGCCAGTATTGAACAAAGTGTCTTCGGATTAAGGCTGAGGTGGGATGGATTGCTGTGTTGGTTTTTTGCGATCGCCGTGGAAGCTCCATTTGAGACAGAGAAGCTGTTGTTTCGTCGTTGCTAACCGGACTGGATGTTTCTAAGGAAAATTCTGTTGGTATCCAAAGGTTAGTTGCTTCTACATCTATCTCCGTCTGCGTCAGTTCTGAATCTTCGAGAGGGAGATGCTCTTGGTGACTATGATGCGCTTGTATTGTCTCAGATAACGGCTGAGCAGGTGACTTTGATTCCAGGCGCAAATCGATCAGATTCCGCAATGCTTCTAGAGCTTCAGTTGCCGTTGGGTAGCGATCGCGAAAGTCATAACACACCATTTTGTCTAAAATATCAGCCAGTTCTGAACTGACATGAGGAGCGTGTTCACGCCAAGTAATTTCACCCGTCTGGGGGTCTTCTCCTAAACGCTTGGGGTGTACTCCAGTTAATGCTTGAATACCTAGCATCCCAACGGCATACACATCACTGCTAAAGCGAGGAATTCCCGCTAATTGTTCGTTGGGCATATAGCCCTTAGTCCCAATGGAAATCGTTAAATTTGTCTCCCCAGTATCAGAATTGACAACCTGAGAACTCACTTGCTTCACCGCACCAAAATCAATCAGCACAATTTTGCCATCCGAGTGGCGACGCATTAAATTAGGCGGTTTGAGGTCGCGGTGAATAACCTGTTGCTGGTGAACAAACGACAACACCTGCAAAATATCTTGCAAAAAATCGATCACCCGATCTTGAGTCCAAATCTGACCTTTAGTTAGCTCTTTGGTTATCGGTTCTCCTTCAATGAATTCCTGAGCCAGATAAAACTCTTCATTATCCTCAAAATGAGCCAGTAAGCGAGGAATCTGGTCATGGTCACCGAGCTGATAGAGGACTTCGGCTTCCGTGTCGAAAAGGCGTCTTGCCATTGCCAGCGTTTCAGCATTGCTCGACTGGGGCTTAAGTTGTTTGACTACGCATTGAGGGTGACCGGGAAGGTGTAAATCTTGGGCCAAAAAAGTTCGACCAAACCCGCCTGCTCCCAGTTTGCTGAGGATTTTGTAGCGTCCGCCCAAGGGTTTTTCAGAGGTTGTCGGTTGCAAATCTTGGCTCATGTTGAATTAGCCTACTCCAAGTCAGTCACAATCAAGCCATTAAGGCGTTTAAGATTCTTGCTTCTGCCCAAAGATAGATTGTTGTTGATTTTTTGAAAAAAATTTCCTTCTACCAATAAATAGAGCCAACAGACGTTGTGCCTGTTGATCTCTTGCAAGAGTAAGGGCAAAGAAAGAAATTGACATAGAAGTGTAGAAGGGAATTCTTCATAATTTCCGGAAATGCCCGAATTACGAAGTAAAACGTAGATAAAGAGATTCACCGCTGAAATGCTGGGGCTAAGTACCGAGGAAAATTCCTATTTTTTCCTTCCTGTCTAAGACACCCTCTTGAGGAATTTTGTGCCTGAAAAATCTTGGATTGCTCAGTATCCTCTGATTAAGCCCAATCACTCACCCTCTTTTCGCCACAAACTGAGTAGCATTATGGCAGTCCTCACACCTGTTACTCCTCATCCCTGAGAGTTGAGGGTTATTTTCTTAGCCTACCTATGCCTAAGATACTTCTTTTCGTGCTGCTTGCCACTACCCTGACTGCCCTACCTGCCCTTGCGGAAAATTGGGTTTTAGTAACTCGGGATCAAAATGAAACTGATTACTACATTGATACGGAATCCATACAAGAGCAGGGCAGCAATGGTAGCTATTTGTTTTGGCGTATGTCTGTCCGAGCCAAACCGGACGAAAATGGGATAGTAGCAGAAAAAACCTTTGTTTCCATGAGTTGTCCCCTACGGGGATGGCGGCCAAAGGCGGTAGCTCAGTTCAACGCTCAAGGAGAACTTATCAGCCGTTCAGAGTTAGGCGATGAGCAACCTTTACAATTCTTCACCAACGGTAGTGTGGGAGAGGGCTTGTGGAAGTTTGTGTGTGATTGACTCAGACAGAGGAATAAAAAGTCAATTTTGTATTAAAACAGAAAGCATAAAACCAGCAAGGAAATCGTAATGTTTACCCTACAATTTCCCATCACTCAAATTCAGTCACCACCAGAGCAAAGCCCAGAACAACCAACACCTTTCCCCGAACCTAACTCAGAACCCACACCCGAACCCACAACCACACCCGCTCCCGAACCTAACTCAGAACCTGTTCCAGAACCTACTCCTACTGAACTGCCACCTGAACTTGATCCAGAAAGCCCATCGAGGATTTAGGGTCTACTATTTTTCTCTACTGATCCAGTTTGGACTTGAATTTTTTATGAAATTTTTTTCGGGCGACTAACCCCTTAGAGACTTTCGTAGGTCATTTCCTGATTTGCCCAGTTAGTTTCTTCCAGAAATTCCTTAAATGTCGTCAGAAGTCCGGGAAACTCCTCTTCTCGCAATTGTTTAACATCGGCTTGATAACCTTGGTTGCGATACCACTGAATTAAATCGAACAATTCCTTACGGAAAAGGAGTAAGAAAATCCAGGCGGGTACCTGTTTATGCACAACGGGTTTTCCTTGTACCCTAGAAAATTCTTCCGCCATTTGTTGGGGAGTTAGTACATCCCCAGCTAGTTCAATGTCTCGACCAATGTACTTAGAGGGATGTTTCATTACGTAGGCAGCAACCCGTCCCATGTCCTTCGTTGTAATCAGATGAAGAGGCTTGTCAGGCTGAATAGAGAAAGGGAAGCTACCTTTGAGAATGGACGGTCGCGTATACTTTTTCCAAAACTCCTCCATAAATAAGCAAGCTCGCAACATGGTTGTCGGTAAACCTGCTGCTTTGAGTATTTGCTCTACCTGGTATTTTTGTTCTATATGACCGATGCCAGAATTTCTGTCCACTCCACCAGCAGAGTTATAAACAAAGTGCTGAATGTCGGCTTTTTTCGCCGCTTTTGCCACTTTCTTGGCTCTTTCGACCTCTTGGGGGTTGGGTTTAGCTGAGTCTGCCGCAGTAGCGTGGCAATAAACTGCCGAAATCCCCGCAAAGGCGGCTTCGAGCGAGTTCTCATCATCTAAGTTGGCTTCAACGAGCTCAACTTTTGCATCGTTCAGTTTGGATAAGGAAGGACGATTCAGGTCAATTTGGCGAGTGATGGCACGTAGGTTGGTTACTCCCTGTTCGAGAAATCCCTTGACGACATTTCCACCTGTGCCTCCGGTAACTCCGATGAGCAGGACTTTAGCCATTTTTGACTCCGTCTAAAACGTTCGTCTGTTTCTATTTAATCGCGAAGTAGTGCGATCGCTGATTTGAAAATAGGAGTCAGGAGTCAGAAGTCAGAAGTCAGGAGAGGTAATTTTTCATTTTTTCGTTGTGAACTCCAACACATGGGCGTCTAATTTGAAATTACCCAAAACCTTAAAAATATCTTCATCTCACGGCAACCTGAACGATTTGATTTACAATCACCACAACTCATCGGTTCAAATAGTGGGCGTTAGCTGAAATCAACGTGTGGAGAAGCATCAGGAAGCATGGCAGCAAACACTGAAATAATAGACGCCTTCAGGGCTGTAGCACTCCAAGTAACGTGCCACGCTGTCAACCAAGCGAGTAATCGTCAAGAAGCGCGATCGCTCATGCAACAAACTATCAGCCGATTAGGGCAACAAATCGCTGCGAGTATTGCCTTTATTGGTTTTGATTGCAAATTAGTGGTGCTCCCTGAATATTTCCTAACCGGCTTCCCGATGGGAGAGTCATTAGCCGTTTGGGCAGACAAAGCTTGTTTAGAAATGGAGGGTGCTGAGTATGAAGCACTTGGCCAAATTGCCCAAAAGCAGGGCATATTTCTAGCTGGAAACGCTTATGAACTCGATCGCAACTTTCCAGGATTGTACTTTCAGACGAGTTTTGTCCTCGATCCAACTGGATCGATAGTCTTGCGATATCGCCGCCTCAATTCCATGTTTGCCCCTACACCACACGATGTATGGGATAAGTATCTCGATTGCTATGGATTTGAAGGTGTGTTTCCGGTGGCTAAAACTGAGGTTGGGAATTTAGCTGCGATCGCATCTGAAGAAATCTTATATCCTGAGGTAGCCCGGTGCTTAGTCATGAGGGGGGCGGAAATTTTTCTACACTCAACTTCAGAGGTGTCTGGAAATACGCTAACCCCCAAAAATGCTGCCAAGATTTCTCGTGCGGTGGAAAACATGGCCTATGTCATCTCCGCCAATTCAGCAGGCATTGTCAATATTCCTATCCCCACAGCTTCAACGGACGGTGGTTCTAAGATTGTTGATTATCGAGGTCTAATTTTAGCTGAAACCAATTCAGGAGAGAGTATGGCAGCGTTTGCCGAGATTGACTTAGCTGCTTTGCGTCGATACCGCCGCCGTCCGGGATTGAATAATCTGCTTTCCCGACAACGTTTAGAACTGTATGCAGATAGCTACCGCCACTCTCACTTTTATCCTGCCAATACTATGCTTGAAGGAGAAGTAGACCGCAAACACTTTATCAAAACTCAGCGAGAAACCATTGAGCGTTTAGCGAGGCTGGGAATTATTTAACTATGGGTGCAAAAATTGAGGTTCGCAATCCCCGAAACGGCAAAGTTGATTACTGGATTACGCCACCGACATCCGAACAACTTGCCGCTCAATGTCAGCAGTTGCGTGAAGCTCAAATCAATTGGCAGCAAGGCGGTTTAGAGCAGCGAATTAAGGCATTACAGCAGTGGAAACAAGCCATACTTGCTCAAAAAGATGAGATTACCCAATCTTTAGTCACTGACACAGGCAGATTATCAGTATCCATACTAGAAATTGACTCCTTTATATCCGGTATCGATCGCTGGTGTCGCTTAGCACCCGCATTGTTAGCAAAAGAAAATGAAAAGGCAACAGCAATTCCATTTATTCAACTCCAACAGGAATTCGTGCCTTACTCTTTGGTTGGCGTCATCAGTCCCTGGAATTTTCCCCTTTTGCTTTCTACCATTGATACAATTCCCGCTTTGCTTGCAGGTTGCGCCGTTATCGTAAAACCTAGTGAAATTGCTCCTCGTTTTATTCAACCTTTAGTAGAAACCATTGCTGCTGTTCCTCAATTGCGAGAAGTCTTAGCCTATGTGAAAGGTGCAGGAGATACAGGAGAAAATTTAATTAAAAGTGTCGATTTAGTCTGCTTTACAGGGAGTGTAGCAACCGGAAAAAAAGTAGCAGAAATAGCAGCAAAACGATTCATTCCCGCCTTTTTGGAATTAGGAGGAAAAGACCCAGCAGTTGTATTAGAATCAGCCGATTTAGAATTAGCCACGTCAGCAATTTTGTGGGGTTCAGTTGTTAATACAGGACAATCCTGTCTCTCCATTGAACGCATTTATGTTGCCCAATCGATTTTTGAAAAGTTCGTTGAGAATTTGGTAGAAAAGGCACAACGCATTCAACTAGCTTATCCATCTGTTGAAAGTGGAGAAATTGGCCCCATTATTGCAGAACGACAAGCGGCTATTATCAGCGAACACTTACAGGATGTTGTTGAAAAGGGCGGGGTTGTTCACTGCGGCGGCAAGATTGAATCCTGGGATGGAGGATTATGGTGTCATCCTACAGTTCTGACTCAGGTGAATCATTCGATGAAGGTGATGACACAAGAAACCTTCGGTCCGATTATGCCTGTGATGCCATGTTCGACTACTGAGGAAGCGATCGCACTGGCGAATGATACGATTTATGGTCTCAGTGCTGCTGTTTTTGCGGGTTCACAAGCGGAAGCTTTAGAAGTAGCAAACCGGATTGAGGCTGGTGCCATCAGCATCAACGATGCCGCCTTAACCGCCATCATGCACGAAGCCGAAAAGAATTCCTTCAAATTTTCCGGCATGGGAGGTTCGCGCATGGGTGCTGCTGCCCTCAAACGGTTTATGCGAAAAAAAGCTTTTTTGATTAAAACCCAGTCGATTTCTGACCCTTGGTGGTTTAAATAGCTCTACAGAGGTAGAGAAACAAACTGTGCTTCTTGGAGTACTTGCCTTTTCTTTTGAGAGTTACCTTAATGTGACAGCTTATCCACTCAGGGTTTGAGTACACTCTTGGGTTTGTCAAAAATTCCTGACATTTTTACCGGAAGAACACTTTGTATCTTCCGGATAGGTAAGCAGGAAAAAGCAAAAAAACTAAGTGTAAAGTGTTCTCAATCCCTGTGGGATTGGAGGTGTGAGGATGAAGGTAAATCAAACCAAAACCCTAGTAGATGGGCCAACTCTGAATGGCGGTGCTTACGCGATCGCTTACTGGCAAGACAAAGACGGAAACCCCACAATCGAATCCGAGGCGCAAAAGGTGAAAGTAGTCGAGTTTGATGCCAATGATCGGGTAATCTTTTTGACTTATGCCAATGCTTATGCATACGTCCATTAAGTTCTCTCCACTTGACTAGGCAGTCGTCCAAAAACCAACCCGTCTTTTGTAGGGGCTAAGGCATTGCCGTGCCCTTACTGTATCCTATGGAAACGACGACTGCTATAACTTTAATATTTGATGCTTCACCCAAGATCTAAGCCCTAAAGTAACAAAAGCGGGATTATAGCGGGCTACACAAAAACAAAGTTGGACTCAGAAAAACTGGTCACGTTGTAAACTGCCGCAATTAAGTCATCGCCCTTGAAGATGCCAACGTTCGGGAATGAGCCACCCAAAACATCAGTAGGTTTGAATGAATAGTCACCCATGCTGCCTGCTAGTTGGATCTTGTCTCCCTCACTTGCATTGAAATCTGCAATGACGGCGTAGCTGTCTCCCAGATAGTAAGTGGTTGAGTTCGGTCCAACACCTATTATGTCCGCTCCCGTGTCTTCGCCTAGCACGAAGGTATCGGCTCCACCGCCACCGATTAGCACGTCTTGCTCAAAGGCTGAAGAGCTGCCCCATACAGAACCACCGTAGCCGTTGAGAATATCATCGTTGTTGCCGCCAAACAACATGTCGTTGCCGGTCCCACCATCCACCAGATCCCTACCATTGCCGCCCAATACGGTATCATCGCCATTCATACCGTAGAGATAATCATCGCCGTTGTCGCCTTCCATCACATCGTTACCACCGCACCCCAACATGATGTCATTGCCAGAGCCTCCGAACATCGTGTCATTGCCTACAGCTTGAGCAAAGGGAAAATCATCTCCAAAGAGAAGGTCATCTCCATCCCCTCCCCTCAGTGAGTCGTTGCCTTCACCGCCGTACAGGCTGTCATTACCTGCATCCCCATAAAGCTCATCGTTACCTAAGCCACCACCGATCACATCATTGCCCTGTCCACCCCTAAGAACATTGTTGACAGCATTACCGAAGAGGGTATCGTTGCCCTGGCTACCGATCAAATTTTCGATGTTGCGTAGCGTTTCAAAGTAGCCCGGATAATCTGGGAAACCAAGCACTCCGGTTGTCAAATCGACGTTGATGCCGCGATCGTAAAAAGCGTAGGTAGCAGTATCAATGCCGTCCCCACCATCAAGGGTGTCTTTGCCCCAGCTACCATCAAGGGTGTCATCGCCAGCTCCACCATACAGTTGGTCATCGCCAAAGCTGCCGACGAGAGAATCATTACCATTGGTGCCGTTGTATATGGGCATAGTGTTCGTTACTCCTTATATGCGTGTTGGCTGTGTGGAAGAAGTTTGGTTCTGTCCGTTTAACTCCTTACCAACTTGCACGAATAGAATTCGTTGTTTATGCACTCAACACGCCTGCTTAAAATAAGGCAGAAGGCTCCAGGGCAGAGGGCAGAAGGAATAAGAATTTTCAGTATGAAAGTTGTGCGCGAGTCGCTCATGGTGTCTAATCAGCTAATCTTGCGTACCCACAGCTTCAGCGATCGAAGTCAATCCTCGTTCCTCCAACTTTTGCACCAACCCCTGCAAAATCCACCGCACCATCCAAGGACCTTCGTAAATCCAGCCCGTATAAACTTGAATCAGACTGGCACCTGCCGTAATTTTCTCCCAAGCGTCCTCAGCTGTGAAAATACCCCCTACTCCAATAATCGGCAGTTGTCCTTGGGTTTGCTGGTAGATGAAGCGAATCACTTCAGTAGAACGCTGACGTAGAGGTGCGCCACTAATACCCCCTGCTTCTTCACTCACCGGTTTACCCGTGATGGGAGTAATTTGAGTTTGAAGCATATCGCGACGAATGGTGGTGTTGGTAGCAACAATCCCTGCTAGCTGATAAGTTTGAGCAAG
>CBKWLJ010000423.1:0-8360 GCA_966675205.1 uncultured bacterium | reverse complement strand
ACATCCCCTTGCCTGAGGCGGCTTGCGATCGCATGTGACAGTTGCGTAAGTCCTGAATAAGATAGCTGAAAGCCTTGAAAATTGGTAGGTTTTGCTCTTTCTCCCATCCTTAAGCCAGTGCCATTCCATTTAATATTCATTGCGATAGACCGATGCTTCCCTGCATGAAGATTCAGGGACTATTGCCGCCAGCCAGCACTTGCTAGTGCTAATCCAACTTGCTGTGCTGATAGATAGATCAGCTTGATTTCATCCTCGCGCAACGGTATTCTCTTTTCCTTCCACTGGAGTGATAGAACCGCTAGTAATTGATTTCGGTAGATAATAGGAACGAGCAAGTGCATATAAATTCCAGCACTCTGGTAATAGGGCGCAACTTCTGCGGGAGTTGTACCGGGCGCATCCACCCAGAGCTGAAGCTCGGAATTGGTCTGAGATGTAATTCTTGATGGGTCAATCGCCTGCTGGGTCAGAGGGTCTTGCTCCAGAGGATTTTCCACCGTGTCCAATGTGGTGTATAGCCCCCGAACAGCCGTCAGTTGTTGATTTTCGACGAGCTGTAAGGTGCAGGTATCTGACAAAAAATTTTCACCAAATGCTTTGGCGATCGGCTCTAAACAAGATTGTAGGCTATCTGATTCTTGAGCTGCTTGCATGATCGCTGCCAGGAGTGCGGTTTGGGCCTGTGCTCGTTGTAACTCTTCTGTCCGGTGTTTGAGCAGTTCGTAAGTTTCAGCAGCACGTTGTACTACCGCCCTCAACTCATGAGGGTCCCAGGGTTTGGTAATGTATTTGTAAACTTGTCCCGAGTTAATCGCCTCAACCAAATCCTCAACGTCTGTAAAACCCGTTAGGATTATCCTTACTGTGTCTGGGAATTGAGGAACTGTTTTACTCAGAAACTCTGTTCCCTTCATTTCTGGCATTCTTTGGTCGGAAATGATGACTGCCACTTCCCCCTCACTTGCTAGCACAGATAAGGCATTGACGCCACTGTCAGCTCTGAGTACCTCAAAATCGCGCCGGAAGGTACGATAGAGTAGATCCAGATTATCTGGTTCATCATCTACTACTAACATTTTGGGTTTTTTGGGTCGTTCTAAGCTCATTAGCTGATGGCTGATCTTATCTAAATTAGGACTACTATTGTCCATAACAATACAATAAACTCCTTGAGAGCGAATCTAAACTAGCAACCTCCTGTTTGTGGACCAGTTGTATTTATAGGGGTATAAAATCAAAAAATTCCAGGCAGGAAAAACGGTTGTCAAACTAATTCCTGGCGTGGCATAACTCTTTTTCTTAGACTTTCGCAAAACCTTCCACTTTCAATCCATCGTAGAGTGCTATTTTTGCTCATAAATCGTCTTAATATCCCAATCGCGATAAATTAGAGTCATCTGGCCCATCCAACGCACTATTAATTTTGCCTAAATCATGACTGAAGTACCATCCCAGTCTCCCGATCATCAACCCCAATCTGACGCTGTGACTACCAATGAAGATTTATTGTTACTACTGCGACGCAAACAAGGTAACTGGGTTGAGTGGGGGAAAGCTTGTCAACAGCTCCAAAAAACTGGGTACAGCTCCCAGAAAATTTTTGAAGAAACTGGTTTTGAGCCAATCCAACAAAATCAGATTATAGTCGCGTCTCAGGTGCATACAACGTTAATCAATGCTGGAGTATCCGATGCAGTGCGATCGCGCTTTGAGCGGACTGGCAGTGACACGTTATACGAACTGCGTATTTTAACACAATCTGAACGCGCGGCGGCGGCTGAATTCATTGTTGCCAGAAACCTTGACTCAGAGGGAGCGCGAGAAGTCGCCAAAGTGATGAAGGAGTTTTCCCACCACAGCACTCTCCCGGAAGGATTTTCTAGCCATCCCGGTGATATTGTCGCCTATGATTATTGGAAACTCGCTCGTCAACAAAACGACTTGCAAGAGCGCTCTCGTTTGATTGCACGCGGATTGATGTTTGCTCACACCCAAGAAGCGCGGCAACAAATCGAAAAGCTTCTCACCGAATTTGCTGGCGGCAAACAACATTCAGCACCCCGATTACCCTTTTACCGGATTGAAGCGGATGAACAACAACCCCGTTTATTGCCAGTAGCGGGTCAGCTACCGCTCAAATCATCTGATTTGAACCAAGTTTCTAGTGTTAAGGCTACAGGTTCCTTCCAAGTTGCTCATACTTCTGGACAGCAGATGCTAGTGGCTGTACCAGGCTGGCAAGTCATTTTAAAGGCACAAGACCCAGTTGGGATTTTGTGTAACAGCCATCAGCTACCCAATCAAAAAAATAATCCATCTGAAGAGGTACTGGCGATTATTGACCGCAAGGAGACGCAATGGGATAGCGACAGCTACTTTGCAACTGACCAATCAGGACAGGTAGAAATTCAGTGGTTTCCAAGCACTCCTGATGTTCCCTTATTGGGACGCCTCATTTTAGTACTACGTCCGAAAAGAATTTTTGATGAAGCGCTCAGTCGAGATGTTTGGCAAATTGATGAATAACGTTTTCTTTGCCTAAAACACCAATAGAACTAGTATAAAAATTAAAAAAGAGTGCAGTCTTAAGCTAAACCCAACTTCAAAACTGCACTCAATCAACTATCTCTCTATCTCTACAAAAAGAAAAAGCTTTGCTTGTCTAGAATTACCCCTTAAAATCCCAGGACAATTCCTTGACTTTCCAAATCTTTGATAACTATATCTAAAGATTCTTCAATCAAATAAAAGTACGGTCTTAAATCATAAGAATTTTTCAAAATCCATATAGTCCATCGACAGGCTGCTGGATCAGATTCCGCGAGTTGATGCAAGGCTGTTGTCAGAATGCTTGTCAGCAAATCAGGACTTGGCAGCGTAGTGAGGAAGTGCTGCAAAGACTTTCCTAGAGGTCGTCTTTTGTTTTTTAACACCTGCAATGCTTGTTTAGCATAAGACTTGCATTCTTGCGTATTGCAAATCATTCTCATCCCTCCTGCTAATACTTTTCTCTTCTAAGATAGACCGGATAAAATCGCCAACTGAATCTATCAAAAAATTTGTATTGAAGTGATGCTGGCTCTATCTTGAAGTTAAGGCAATATTGTGAATATTTTGTGAAAGGAAACTAAAATCTGTTTTTTAAAGGAGTGTACCGTATAACATCCCTCTGGCAATCATTTATTAACAGAAATCTAATCATCTAACGAGATGAAATGATTTTGATAGTTGTTAAATTTAATAACACAGGCTAATAAAATAACGGGCAATTGCATAATATGACTAAGATCTGGCATCATTCATCAAGCCTTTTGAGTGGGCACTACGCTCCAATTTAAATCAGCTTGGCAACATTGGGAGACCATACCACCCTACAACTTCCCAGTCTGTGGGCGATGAGGTGCAAAACTCTCTATGAGTTCCGCACATAACAAGCAATGAAAATCCTGGTTTCCAATTCCCAATTCCCGACTCTCCCGACAAATCTAAACTAAGGATAAATTCAGTCCAATCCATCAAATTTTCTATGCGAACTCTTGCTGAAATTAATGATAAAATTCGTCACCAACGTGCAGTGGTTTGGACAGTAGAGGAACTGAAAGCACGAGTAGCAGAGGTGGGGACTACTCAGGCGGCAAAGGATGTTGATGTTGTTACCACAGGCACGTTTGAGCCGATGGAGTCTTCTGGAGCCATTCTTAATCTAGGGCATACAGACCCACCGATAAAGATTCGTAAGTGTTGGTTGGATGGTGTCCCAGCCTATGCTGGTTTTGGAGCAGTAGATTTGTATTTAGGGGCAACTCAAGGTGTAGATACCAGTGGCATGGGTGATGTTACAGATGTAGAAGAATCAAGAGAAAGAGGCGGAGGTCATGTTATAGAAGACCTGATTGCGGATAAACCTGTGCAGTTGCGAGCGATCGGGCAAGTTACAGATTGTTATCCCAGAGCCTCTTTTGAGACAACCATTACCAGAGACACAATCAATCAGTTTTATTTATTTAATCCCCGAAATCTTTATCAAAATTTTATAGTTGGCGTGAATGGAGGCGATCGCCCTCTGTTCACCTACCTCGGCCCTTTACAACCCCGATTAGGGAATGCCGTTTACTCCAACCCAGGTGCAATTGCTCCACTGCTAAATGACCCAGAACTCAAACTGATTGGTATCGGTACTCAAATTTTCCTCGGAGGAGGGATCGGCTACATTGCCTGGGAAGGCACCCAACATTTCCCTTTACAAAAACGCTTACCCAATCGAACCCCCATTGGTCCTGCTGCCACTCTAGCTTTAATTGGCGATGCCAAGCAAATGAATCCTAAATGGGTGAGGGGTTGTTACTTTAAAAATTATGGTCCTTCCTTGATGTTGGGGGTTGGTGTACCCCTACCTGTTCTCAATGAACAGGTTGTTCATTGCTGCGCTGTTCAAGATCAAGAGGTTGTCGCGCCGATTGTAGACTTCTCTATTCCTCGGCGCGTCCGTCCCACGTTTGGTTTAGTGACTTATGCTCAACTTAAAACGGGTCGCATTATTATTGAAGGGAAATCAGTACGGGTTGCTCCCTTGGCAAGTATCTTTCTTTCACGGCAAATCGCTGTGGAGTTAAAGCAATGGATTGAGAGCGGTGAATTTACCTTAACTGAACCTGTAGCATCAATTCCGATGGATCGATCCTTTCTCCCTCAAGACTTATACAATCCCTTGCAATGATACTAGTACAGCGCGGCAAAAATAACCCACCAGTCCAAAAAGGTTAAAAAGCTTAGTCTACAAGCGTTCTTCCCTTGGAGCCTTCTGCCTTTTTTCTTCTGCCTGCTTGTACATAGGAGGCTTTAACGAAGAAGGAAAAAAAGCTTGTACAGTAAGCTGTTGAAGATTTTGAAAGCGAGAGGAAAGGGGGTTGGGTCGCATCCTCCCAAGCCCCCTATTTTCCCCGCTTTAGTGTTTAGCTAGTAGAATTCCCAGAGGCGTTACCTCCCCCTCGCTGTTCACCGCGTTTAACTGGTTTTGGTAGCGGATCTCGGCGTTTGGGTGGGGTTCCTGTTGGTGGGCGATCGCCTTGACGCATGGGACGTTGGTTGGAGAAATTCTTTTTTCCCCCTCCTGGCCCGGGACGTCTTTTCTGGAAAGGTTTTTTTCCTTTGGGCCGCTTCTTCACAGGTAATAAACCGATATCATTAGCCTGTTGGACGGCGAGGGTATTCCCCTGTAACTGTATGTGCAAATCCCAAAAGTGACCGATTACTCTGTCTCCAATAACCCCCTTGAGTGTTAACTTGAAGAACTTCATCTTTTCCGACTCTCTTCGGGGAGCCTGCCTGATTTTAACAATGACTTGCTCTTCTTCCTTCGACTGGTAAATGACTTCTCCGCGAATGGAAAAGTAGCCATCCTTAAGAACAGACGTGTCTTGGGGTTCAGACGACTCCGGAGGCGTTTCTCCTTCTGGTGTTTCCGGTACTTCTTCTGAGGTCGGCACGTCGAGGGACGTAGCTCGATTCAGCGTTTCGGGTTCCCAGACGCCAACAATTTGGACGTGCAAGTTTCCGTCGTCTTGTCTCGATCGCGGATAAACAACCCAAAGGTGGGGTTTATCTAAGCTGATATGATTTTTCACCAAGCTCATCACTCGACCGAGTAACACTGCATCAATCAGTGTTCCATCCGATGCGACCAAAGTCCCCCGTGTCAATTGTTCTGCCGAAGGCATATATTGTCCCTGTATCAGTCCGATCGCTCGGTACTGCATGGGTTCACTGGGGGGAGGAATCGGTTGCTGTCGTTGAACCTCTGAAGGCATGTCTTCAATGGAGTCAGCGGTTTGATCTGAATCAGTAACGGTTTGAGAATCGTCAGTTGGCGTTGTTGGCATCTGACTTGGTACAGTTAATGCCTCTGGTTGTTGAACACCAGAAGACTGGGGTGAGTCGGAAGACCGATTCACAGAAGGACTCATATAACCTCCTAGCGGCGGAGACACATTCCCTTGTGGGAGTTGGGCTAACGTCAAAAGCATTGGAATTTTCACCCTCTTCAGTTGCTTGCTTTTAGCGGTAAAGAGCATTGCCCTTTAACAGTTACCAGCAAGCCTCTGGGACAGGTGAGGGTGCGTAATATCAGTCTGCCCATTGTACAAAATGCAGTGAGAGAACTGGTATATCCGCACAGTTTATAGAATCTTTAATCGGAAAAGGTTGCACCCGATCAAATTTAGCTCAATGCTCTCAATATTTTGGCACGGTTCATGTTTTGCCATCGGGAAAATCTCGCAGTCGCTTCAACTCGTTTAATAATGACAATAGAGTTCAAGGAAGTTTTGTGTCTCAAAAGCGGAGTCCCTGGGTTAGTCTGATCGTGGTGCTGGCAATACTGACCTTTGCTGGCCTGTCAATGATTCCTTTGCTGGGAGTGGTCTTCAAAGATAATTCTCCCTCTGCGGAAGCAACAACCGCTGCAACACCGCTCATTTCAGCACAACAGCAAGCTGATTTGGAAGCTCAAGCGAAGGGGTATGAACTAGTTGTACAGCGAGAACCCCAAAATGAAACAGCGTTAAGGGGACTCCTGGAGACAAGATTGAGGCTAGGGGACATTCAAGGGGCAATTGCTCCCCTAGAGCAGATTGTGAAGCTCAATCCCGAGCAAACAGATTACGCGGTATTGCTCGCTCAGGTTAAACAACAAATTGGTGATAAGGAAGGAGCCGCTCAAACGTATCGCTCGATTTTAACCACCAAGCCAGGGAATTTGGATGCATTACAAGGACTAGTTAGTTTGTTCATCCAGCAAAAGCGTCCAGAAGCGGCGATTGGCATACTGCAAGATACGTTAAAAACAGCAACACCAATCAATGACATGAAACCGGGGACTGTGGATATCACCTCGGTGCAACTCTTGTTAGGTCAAGTTTATGCTAACCAGAAGCGTTACATTGAAGCGATCGCAGTTTATGACGAAGCGATCAAAGCCAACCAACAAGATTTTCGACCTGTTCTCGCTAAAGCATTGATTTTTAGAGAACAGGGGAAACTTGAAGAAGCTAAACCCCTCTTCACCACGGCTGTATCCCTAGCACCGGCTAAGTACAAAGACCAAGTCCAACAACTCGCCAACGAGTCCTTACAAGCCAATCAGCCTGCACCAGAATCAAAGAGTGCTTCACCGACTCCACCATCAGCAACGAGTTCGCCCTCAGCTTCTGGTGAAAATCAGCCCACTGCTCCCAAAGCAGCAGCCAGCTCTTCAGGGAACTAAGCAAGCCAAGCTTTTGGTGCAGGGAAAAGGTGAAAGGTGAAAGGGGAAGGGGGGGAACTCCAGTGATTAAAGAGGGGCTTGATCTAAAATCTCCCTGTATTGCCCCTCTTTGATTTTTCCTGAAGTGACATAAGAGGAATGAGAGCGTGGAGCGTTTCTAGCTCTTTCCCTTTTCCCTAAGTAACTGAGTATTATCGACGCGGTTGAGGCCAGGGAATTTGAGGATTTGTAGCCAGTTGGCTCGAAACCGCAGCAGCGCCATAACGATTGAGATGACTAGGGTCAGAAAAATACTGGTTCTGGTTGAGTCCCTGCCTCCCTAAGTCGATAAAGATAAATCCGTCACCCGTTTGTTGCTGCATCATTTGTTGAAATTGCTGTTCGCGAAGGCGGCGTATCGAGTCTAAGTAGTCTTGGGTAAGGGGCAAGTTAACGAAAACCAGGGGAATCTGTTGCTGCTTGGCAAACGCTTTTATTGAATTTAAGGCGGTGATTTGCGGCCCGGCTAGGTTGAAAGGTTGGTAATCTGCATCATATCGACCACTCACTCGTGGCTTTGTCTGGTAGTAGATTCTGGGATCAAAACGATTATTGAGTGGGAGGAAGCCATTAGCATCAATGGCAGAAGTGCTATAGCCTGCATTATTTGGGGCAAGAGCTAGCTGAGTTGGTGCTGTTGACCCATCTAACTGAGTTAACTTTAGTTGCCCATCGACCAAGGGGATGAGAGGGTTCATCGTCTCGAAAGATACTCGCGCGATGTTCCATTGCTCGGAACTAACGCCAAGGTTGGCTGTACTCTTGGCTTGTTTTGGCTTTTGGGGAGCTTTACTCAATATTGAGGTGCCTAGAATGTCTTCGCACTCATCAATGGTTTCAGGCACAGTTTGAGGAAATTGGGGGCGATCGCCTATCATGAGGCGTTGGTACCCAGCAGACGCTACCATACTGTTGTAAGTTCGGTCTGGTCGCCCACTGTTAAAGGCTCGTAGCCCATCTGCCCATAAGATTAAGCGAGGCAGTTGCTCAGGAGACAAAACCTGCCGCAGTTGGAAGTCAACAATTTGAGCGGTTGCGCCATTGATGCCAAAGTTAA
>CBKWLJ010000422.1:0-8369 GCA_966675205.1 uncultured bacterium | reverse complement strand
TTCATAAAATCAAAATTTTAAGTTTTTTAATTTTTTATTATTTTATGTTTCTACCCGAATCCTTTACATTTACTGCTCGAACTTTTCACTTTTAAAGTGTAATATTTGGTTGGAAGAAGTAAATTTATTTGGTTCGTCCCTATCTCAGTTTCTTCGTTTTAATTAGGGAAATTAAATTCTATTTCTATTAAAAAACTACTGAAAGTTGACTGGTTAATTGATAATCATTTTTAAAATTAATCTAACTAATTAGAGAAACTATTTATTCTATTATTGGTACGATGAGTGGACAAACAAAGCCAAGAACAACAACTACCCAAAATTCTGGTCATTGATGACAATGAATTATTTTTAGAAACAATTTTAGAGTTATTAGAAATTAGCTATTTTCAACCTCTTGGTGCTCTCAATGGTTTTGTAGGTTTACAATTGGTTCAATCTGAGAGCCCCAATCTCGTTATTTGCGATATCAATTTACCTAAACTTAACGGTTATGAGGTCTTGAAGCAACTGCGCCAAAATAAGGTCACAGAAAATATTCCATTGATTTTTATTACTGCCGAACCGCTCGATCGCGATCGCGTCCTTCTTGCTAAGGAATTGGGAGTGAACGATTACCTGATGAAGCCGTTTACCCTCGATCAATTATGTCAGGTGATCAACGCTCATCTCCAATAACGACTTCCCTGCTCAATCCTTGTTCTGAAGCCGACTCACCAACTTGTAAAAAGGCTGCCAATTATCTTCTTGTGCGATCGCGTTCCAAACCTCTTCAATCACAGGCCGCAAAAGAGCAGTCTTGGGATTCTTCTCTCGCAAGCTTGTGGCTACGCTATTCAGTTCATCAGTTGACAAACTCTGCAAAATATGGTTGTATAACTCTCGCCATCTTCCTAATGGCGATCGCTCATTGAATTGCAAAAAAGGTTCCTTGCTGCATATCTGACCCAAGTCATCTCGCCAACTCAGATCAAATTGCTCTGCTAATTCAGCAAAGAAAGCATGGTAACCCATTTGGCTCTCTTTCAGAAATTCAATCGTTAACCCCAATAATTCATTCGCTTGCTGTTCCGGCAACTGCTTGAACCCTAGTTTATTCACCATTAGCTGCCGATATGTGGTGTAATAATGCTCCTCATACTTAGCCAAACCCGCTTCCATATCAGCAACAGAAATCACAGCTTCTAAAGGAAGCTGAAGCATCTCTAAATTCCATCGGCAAATATCCGGTTGATTTCCATAACAGTAGCGTCCGTAGTAGTCAAAATAAGCGGCGGTAAAAGCAGGGTCGTAAGTGGGAATAAACGCATAAGGACCATAATCAAAACTTTCACCCGTAATCGACATATTGTCGGTATTCAAGACCGCATGACAAAAACCTGCCACCATCCATTGCGCCACTAGTTGAGCAACTCGTTCAACTAACTCCGCATAAAACTGTGCATATCGCTCCTCCTCACTCAAGGCTGCGGAGATAATCTTGGGATAATACTGTTCAATCACATGGTCTAACAGTGTTTTGATTAAATCTTTCCGCTTGAAGTAACGTAACCGTTCAAACGTCCCAAACCGGATATGAGAGCGACTAAAACGCACCATTACAGAAGAACGGGTGGGGGACGGTTCATCTCCCCGCCACAATCTCTCACCTGTTTCAATTAAGCTCAAACAACGGGAAGTGCGGACACCAAGACTGTGCAGCGCTTCAGCCGCCAGCACTTCCCGAACCCCACCTTTAAGAGTCAGTCTGCCATCTGCACTTCTAGAGTAGGGGGTTGTTCCAGAACCTTTTGTCCCAAAATCATAAAGTTCGCCATCAATTCCCCGCACTTGACCGTAGAGAAAACCTCGACCATCTCCTAATCTAGGGTTATATTCGCCAAATTGATAGCCGTGATACCGCAAAGCCAAAAAGGGTCGTACACCCTGAAATTCACCAAAGGCTTGAACAAAATCAGCATCCGTCACCTCTTCAGGATTTAATTTGAGGATGGGTAGCAGTTGGTCATTGCGAAACCGCAGAATATGACAGGGAAATTGGGCTGCTGCCACTTCATCAAAATAGTCATATCCGAGAGATTCTAAAGCCGATTCGTAGTCAAGGGAGAGGAACATATCACTTTACAAATAAATTGCTCGGTAAACTGGAGCATAGCGAACGTCAACTAGGAACTGAATATGCCAGACTCCATCATGTTTCAGGAAGACGCTTATGTACTCCTAGAAACTAATCAACCTGAACAAATTTTGACTCCTACAGAGTTACTAGAAAAACTCAAGGCTATTTTGAGCCAGCGACAGGATGATTTACCACGAGATTTGCAGAAGTTTACTTCTATAGAGGAGCAAGCGAAATATCTGATGGAAACATCCTGCGAATTGGATGTCGGACCGGAAGATTACCTTCAATGGTACGTCGTGCGTCTGGAAAAGTAGAAATATGAGCCGACGCAGCTTGGCATCTTAGTGCAGGGGAGTAAAAGTTTCCAGAATCGAGTTAACGCTTACTCCCGGAGCTGGTAACTGATAGGTTATTGCTGCGAGTCAGCGCTAGTCGCCTCTTGAGGTGTGGCAATCAGCGCTACGTCAACTTGATTATCAGGCAATTGGGTTAAATCAACTCGGATACCCGGCCCAAAAAATTTCTCTATCTTTTCCCGTTTTTGCTGCCACGTTTCAAAAGGAATGAGCGGCGAGTCAAATTCCAGAACTAAAGCATAAGCTCCATCGGCTGTAATTTCGCGCAACCCTTTCAGCACAGGTCTTTCCTCATCTGTAGGGGCTAAACCTAAACTCTCAAGCGAGCTATCCAAATGGGCTTCTTGACCATAGCGATACCGCATTACGTCTTTGCGAATTTGGTTTTGAGTTGAGGTGGCTTGCAGTTCTCTGAGTTTCAATACAGACGAAGGTGTAGGTTGGCTGAAATCAACAGGTTTTAATTCAGCCGCTTTAAGAGCCAGACCTCCCAGTAAAATGGGAATTCCATAGAAAAATCCCACTAAATTCAATGTGGCATTCTCAGTGGCGTAAGCCACAAAGCCCATGATGGTAAGAAGTCCACCGACAGACAAACCTAACGTTCCCAAGGAAGTTTGGCGTAGCATTGTAATTTAATCTATTTTTGCAGCAATCACTTCAGCTTTATTATCCTTGATAGATGAGAAGTAGAGGATGTCTCACAAAATCGGTGGGATAAGTAGGTATAGTGCCTTAGTAACTCATCAAGAATAAAAAAGAGCAAAAATTGCTCTATCTATTAAGTTTTTGTAGTACAATAGAAAGATTTTGTATATCAAGGCGTGCTGCCCTATCTTCAATAGCAATGTAAATCAGCGGGGCTGTTACCCAAACACCCCTCATTTAATTGGTTAGGTTATTATTGTCCGCCGTCCTCTACCCAGAGTAGGGTTTTTAAAATGATTAAAGAAGAGAATCAAAACGCTACAAAAAAAAAGAATCTAGTCCGAGAGCAGCTCAACTCTCTCCAAAAAGAGGACGAGACTCTTTATAATATCTTGGCGGTTGACGTTTGGGCTTTAGCTAAAACAATGGATGAGTTTCAACCTGGCTTCTGGTCGGCATTTATGAAAAATCGAGAGAAAGCACTCAAGCGATTTATTGCTGAAGTGATCAAAAACAAACCGACCCACCCCAACCGTCCTCCCTTCCTGCGCTAGTCTTATTGATATCTAACTCAGACTCAGACAGACTAAGTCAAAGCAAGCCATGATGGATCCACAAACACTACGCGAACGCATTGCTCTCATTGAAAGCCAGCGAGAGTCATTAGTGCAACTTTTGGAGCAACCCGATTTGGGGACTCTTAGAATTGATGTAAATCAGGCACTAGAAGAACTCGACGACTTACTTGACGAGTTTAAGCGTACCTTCCCAGATGCACCAAGCGCTAGCTCATAAGCTGTCGTAGTGACAAATAACATATCGCGGGGAGGGGGATGAGGTAGAAGGAAAAGGGGAAAAGCAAGCCTGGGCCAAGAGTAAGCTGGCAAGAGCTATAGAGCTGGAAAAGCTTATTTGATCCGTGCTTAACTTTGCCCAACCTTTGTGGTGGAGGCGAAAAAAGGTCAAAGGAGAAAGAGTAAAGTCAACTTGATATGACTCCTTTTCCCTCGCTCCTTCCCTTTTGCCTCAACTTTCGCTGTAACTTGTAAGAACCATAGCTTAAGCCGCTCTTGGAGATTTACTCTAGAGCGGCGGCGTGTTTTTCTTTTTTGGTTACAGAAATCGAAGTTAAAAATCCACCTCACTGTAGCAACCTCTGGTCTTTCGACAGAGGGAGTCAAGTATAGTTTTTGTTGGTACTACCCTCTAACTGGTGGAGCTTCTGGCTACCCAATTGCTTGACTAAGCTAATTAAATCCTTAGTGGCAGTATCTTTTTTACAAAAGACATCTATTGGCGCTGTTTGGCTCATGACTTCAATCTGAGGGTCTTCTACTGAGGAGTAGGCGATAATTTGAGTGGTGGGGGAAATGCTTTTGATGTAACTAGAGGCGCTGAGGCCATCCATTACTGGCATTTGCAAGTCAAGGATGATCACATCAGGTCGATAGCGCTCAACCATCTCAATCGCTTCTTTGCCATTGCTCGCCAAACCAACTAGCTCTATTTGCTTTTGGCTAGAAAGGGCCAACTTAAGGCTGAAGCGTGTTAATTCATGATCATCAACAACAAGGACACGTAATAGGGGATGCTGACAGGACAACATATTTAGGTAATGCTAAATCACCGTTTGACTTTTCATAGTGTAATGGGATGCAACCCTTTAGTCCCTCTACCGTTCGAGTGAATCAACTGATTCAAAGTTTACTTGAATTGATTAAGAAATAATTCTGTAAAATTTCTTAAAAATCAAGTTTTTATATCATTTCCTTTATTTACTGGTTTGGGGAGCGGTTTACATCCTTAATAACTGAATTTTGCCGATGGAGTGAGTTGGTTAATCTCTAGGCTAGTTGTATCTCTTCCGGAGTCTCTCTAGCTTGTATAAGAGGTTACAGACTATATCGCTGATTGCTGACGTTGGTAGAGTGACCAGTACAATCCTTTTTGTTGCAACAATTCAGAGTGAGTTCCCTGTTCGGCAAGCACGCCCTTTTCCAAGACTAAAATCAGATCCGCTCGTTTCAGTGGTGCAAAGCGGTGAGCGATTAAGAAGACTGTTCGGTTTTGGGAAATTTGTTGCAGGTTCTGTAGAACCTGTTGCTCTGTCTCACTATCTAAAGCACTCGTGGCTTCATCCAAAATTAGGATAGGGGCTTGAGAAAGGAACAGACGAGCTAGGGCAATGCGTTGTCTCTGTCCGCCCGATAAGGCTGTGCCCCGCTCCCCTACATTGGTTTCGTATCCTTGGGGCATTTCACTAATAAAGTCATGAGCAACCGCTAATCTTGCAGCGTTGACGACTTGTTCAGCACTGATGTCTGGGTTGCCTAAAGTAATATTTTCCAAAATGGAACCATTAAAAAGGAAATCTTCTTGAAGAACAACACCAATTTGTTGCCTTAAAGAAGCTAAATCAGTACTTTTTAAGTCAAAGCCATCAATCAGAATCCGACCGGATTCCGGAAGATAAAGACGTTGTAAGAGTTTAGAAAGGGTGCTTTTTCCCGAACCACTTCTCCCAACAATACCAACAAACATTCCAGGTTGAACGGAGAAGGAAATGCCCCGTAAAATGGGTTCTTGGTTAGGTCGATAACGAAAGAAGATTTGGTCGAATGTAACTTGTCCTTTGATAGGAGGAAGAACTAAACCACTCCCTGATTCAGCTTCCGGAGCAACGTTAAGAATATCGCCAATTCGATCTACAGAAAGTAAGACTTGTTGGAGATTTTGCCACAGTTGTACTAAACGTAGCAAGGGCCCAGTCATTCTACTCGAAAGCATTTGAAAGGCAACGAGTTGACCTACTGTTAGCTTTTGGTCAATGACTAACTTGGCTCCAAACCAGAGAATGAGTAGGTAAGAGAAGTTGGTGAGAAAGTTACCAATATTATTGCTAATGTTAGAAGTGGTAGAGGCGCGGAATCCAGTGCGGATGTAACGAGCAAACAAGCCTTCCCAGCGATCGCGCGCCGTTCGTTCTGCCGCATGAGCCTTGACGGAGTGAATGCCGGTTATCGTTTCTACCAAAAATGATTGGCTATCGGCACTGCGGTTAAATGTCTCATTAAGCCAATTGCGGAGAATTGGGGTGGCAACTAAGGTAAGGATGGCAAATAACGGAATCACCGCCAAGGCAACCCAGGTTAAGGGGATATTGTAATAAAACATCAGTGCCAGGTACACCACAGCAAAGATGCTGTCTAAAATCACCGTCAACGCTGTACCGGTGAGAAACTGGCGGATATTTTCTAATTCCTGCACCCGCGCCACTGTATCTCCCACTCGGCGGGATTCAAAATAAGCCAAAGGAAGGCGCATCAAGTGCCGAAATACTTGAGCAGATAAACTCAAATCTAGGCGTCGGGCCGTGTGAGTAAAGATGAATAGCCGCAGAATGCCGAGAATGCCTTCAAAAATAGCAACACTCAGCAATGCGATCGCCATTACATCCAGAGTCGGCAAACTTCCCTGCACCATCACTTTGTCAATGATGACTTGAGTGAGGATGGGTGTTGCTAACCCCAATAACTGCAAAGTAAATGAGGCAATGAGGACTTCTCCTAACAACCTGCGGTAGTACCAAACGGCGGGTAAAAACCACGCGAGGCTAAATTTATCCTGCTTTTGGATCAGTTCTACTTGCCACAGATTTCCATCCCAAGCTGCCTCTACGATTGATTTGGGAAGACTTTCGCAAGTGCGATCAGGGTTGAGGGGATTGGCGATAATCATGCGATCGCCTTTTACTTCGTATACCACAACCCAGTGTTCCCGTTGCCAGTGCAACAAGGCGGGAAAGGTTAGCTGCCGCAAATCCGGCCAAGTTGTCTGCAAGCGTCTTAGCTGCAACCCCAGCTTTTCAGCGCCTTCTACCAAATATTTGGGTTGTTGTCCCCGCAACTGTCGCTGCACCCAATCGAGTTGAGTAGGGTTTTGCAACTGCTGCGATACCATGGTTAAGCAGGCAGCAGCCGTATTCAGACTGGAAATAAAGGGATAACCTGACACCTGTTGAGGCGTATCAGGCGTTTGAGGTTCAATGCGCGATTTCGCTTGCACCCAGAACCGATCATTATCTGAAGATAACGCTTCCTTCCAGAAGGCAGTGTCCCAGCGAACCACGATTACTTCTTTAGTAGAAGCGACTGCTTTGAATGCTCCAGAAAGCTGGAGTAAGTCCCCAAACCAAGCGCCTGATTCAAGAGTACTCAGAGGTTTAGAGACTCCTTCTTCCCTCAAGCGTACCTTCCCTGAAACCACAACAAATTGTTCTCCCGGACTATCGGTAGACCAAATTTTTTCTCCCAGTTTGTAGGAACGAATCTGAGCTTGATCTCTAAAACGGACTTGCTGTTCAGGACTCAAATTCCCCAACGGCGGAATATCCCAAGGGAGAGAGGTAAGCAGAGTACGGGAAGTGCTATCGTCTTTTGCTAACGCTTTTGTTGGGTCAGCATCATCCCCCCGTTTCAACTGACGTGAAGCTGGACGCTCATATTCTGAATTTTCTGTGCTACCCATTGCTCGAACAGCTCATTTTGTAGTGCTTGCTTTAGTTGAGCATCGTCTAGTGAGGCTGGGAGAAATTGCTCAACACGGAACAACAGCCAACGTCCTTCTAGTTCCACCGGTCCAATGATATCTCCAGGTTTTGCTGTATCCAGTGCTGCTCTGAGAACATCCGGGAGACTTCCCCGACTAACTGGGCCCATCATGCCGTTCACAATTCGATCTTCTGCGATCGAATACTCTCTGGCGAGTTGCTCAAAACTCGCTCCTTCCTCAATCTGAGTGCCGAGTTCCTCTGCCAGTTCCTGGTCGTTTACTAAAATGCGAGAGAGTATTAATCGGTCTAGAAACAGCTTGCGCTCAATGAAATATTCTGGGAGCTTGGGTTCGGTAATTTGGGTTTTCAGTTTTTCTAGCTTAAAGCCAAAAGCCACAGATGCGTGAAAACTCGTGTAATCTTGTCCATTGCTTTTGAGCCAGTCGGCAAAAACTTGAGGGTCAGTGAGTTGACGCTGTAGGCGAAAATCAATCACAGCTTGCTCTATGAGAGCAGGATTCACATCAAGTTCGCCTTGGTTTTTCAATTCTTGCTCAATCAGGTGCTGGCGCAGAATATCACCGAGAAATGCTCTAAGCTTTCCAGCCGTTTGTAGATATTGCAAGGCTTGAGCGAGAGGAATGGGTTGATCGTCAACAGTCAAGAGGGGTTGGGATACCATGAAGTAACA
>CBKWLJ010000421.1:0-8390 GCA_966675205.1 uncultured bacterium | reverse complement strand
CTACTTTGATCAACCCGAAGCCTTTAATCCCGATCGCTGGCCTTCGGAGAAAATGAAGCAACTCCCTAATTATGCCTATTTTCCCTTTGGTGGGGGGCCAAGAGTCTGTATCGGCAGATCTTTTGCTCAAATGGAAGCTGTTTTATTGTTAGCAATCATTGCTCAGAAGTTTCAGCTTTCCCTGTTACCCGGACAAGAAACCACGCCTTGGCCTGCCTTTACGCTTCGGCCTAAAGCAGGAATCAAAATGGTGCTCAATGAGCGATGCTCTCAAAATTCCCCTGTCCTTTCTAATTGAGCATAAGCTGAAAATAAGGTAGAAGGCAGAGGGCAGAGGGCAGAAGGGATAAGAATTTTCAGGGTTGAAGGTTAGAAGGTTGAGCGAAGCGACTCCTTTTCCCTTTTCCCTACCCGAAGGGTGTCATAACCGAATGGCACTTAGTTAAGCGCGATCACAACTGACCCGACCCGACCTAGTGGCCTCACCGGGAGCGCCTGAAATTTTTCTAGAGGATAACTGGAGATCGCCTTGCTCATCGCTCTCCAGTTCCATTACCTCAGTCAGGTCATAGTTGCTGTCAATGATGTATATCATTCCTGATTTATATGTCACAATGGGCTAAAACTCTTCATCCAATGTTGATATATGATGAATAGTTATGCCATGAAAATAATTGGTTTTCACTTGGGTTATAGCGACATCCAAAACCTTATCCTTTCTGACATAGAGGAGTCTGTAACAAATCCTTCTATCGAACCAATGTTAAATAACCTATCAGATGTTCAGCAGTTAGAAATAGTTGGTGATGTAGATCTACATAACCCTGAGCAAAAGGTTTTCTTTTACGATGTGCCAATAGCCACTAAGAGCAGTATTTTGGGAAGGTGTATAAAAGAATATAAACAGTTAATTCTCGACTACGGTTTTCAGGGTAATGATGCTAATCGTAGAATAACAATTTTGCGTTCCCGTGATAATTGGACACAACGGTATACCAGCTATCTTCAGCAATTAAGCCAGTGTATAGGACTGAATGGTAGCTACAGGTTTTAAGAAATGATACAGGTTCGTGTTTGCTAAGTCCTAGCCTTATCTAAGTGCCATTCGTGTCATAACCGAACCATCTGCATACTACTAGGAGGAGCTAGCGTAAAGCCACGGCGTACAGGCTTCACTGGACGCTTATCAGTGAGAGTCAGGTGATAGCGTGACAAAATTTTAGCGAGGACGAGTTTCATTTCAAATTGTGCAAAAGCCGACCCAATACAGTAACGGTTACTACCACCAAAGGGCAAATATTCATAGGCTGAAAATTGACGTTCCAGAAAACGTTCTGGTTTAAACTGTTTAGACTCTGGATAAAGTTCTTCCCGATGGTGGGTTAGATAAATACAGGGAATCAATGCTGTACCTGGTTCAAATTGATAACCCATTAATTGAAGTGGTGATTTCACAACTCTAGGAGAGCAAATTAAAGCAATGGGGTAGATTCGTAACGTCTCTTGACAGACTGCACTCAGATAAGGAAGCCGATTAATGGTACTCGGATCTGAGTCGGGAGGAAGAGTGCTGAGTTCCTCAAGTAGCTTGTCGCGAACCTCTGGTAGTTGCTCAATCCAGTACAAAGCCCAAGCTAAGGCTGAAGCGGTAGTCTCATGGCCTGCTAATAGGAGAGTCATGAGCTGATCTCGTAACTCCACATCCGTCATCGATTGGCCTGCTTCGTCTCGAGCAGACATTAGCAAGGAGAGGATATCTGTGCGTGAGGAGTCGGGTTGCTGCCGACGTTCACCCATCTCGGCGTAGAGAAGTTGGTCAATTTGCCACTTTTGGCAAAGGAAGCGTCCCCACGGACTCCAGCAACCTAAATCTCGTTGGAGGGAGCGAAAGAAAATTAAGCTGGATCTTAAGGGGGAGCTAATCGAGTCTAGTAGCGAGCACAGTAGTTGCCGTAGTTGTTCAAAGCGCTGTCCTTCATGCAGACCAAAAACGGTACTTAAGATGGTTCGCATGGCGATTTCTTGCATGGTTGAACGGACTGAGAAAGACTGATTAATAGGTCGATGACTCATCACTTGCTCGGTGATGTCGCAGATGATCTGACCGTAGGTTCGCATCCGTTCTCCATGAAAAGGGGGCATGAGTAGTCGTCGCTGGCGCTGATGGCGATCGCGATCGAGTAAGCTCAAGCTGATGGAGTTTTGCCCCAACAGAGTTTGTAACAGTCCGTTCCTTAAGCCAGAGTCAAACTGTTCAGGATGAGCAGTAAATATCTCTTGAATAGCTTTTGGGTTACTGAGGTACACATCCCGACGATTATTGTTTCTTTGGATAGTGAAGAAATCACCATAGCGATGGGCACAGTCGTCTAGAAATTCCAAGGGATGAGTAATCCACTCCAGCGTTTGTACAAAGGGTGGAGTCTTCGGGCCATTAGGCAGTTTCATGTTTCTTCTGTCCCTAGTACAAGTTCAAGAAGCGTTTGCGTTTGTGCGATTGGTCATACCGAGTTGCGTTCAAAGATAGTAGCTGAGATTGACACGGAGACGCGGGGACGCGGGGACGTGGAGAAAATGAATATGCTACGTATGAATGCAACTTGGTATCAATTAGAACAAGGAGGATGCAAAAATGCTTTTAACGGAAGTGCCCCTTTACCTGCCTTGTCTCTTCAGTCATGGCAAAACATCTGTGTGGAAATAGCTTTAGGCGGCATAGTTGACTAGAGTGTCTTCACCTTGAGGTTGGCTATTTGCTCGGTTAGTGGTACACAGATACAGGGCACTCAAAACAGCGGCACGGACAATACGTCTTGGCGCGTAAAGTTCTTTGCCATGCCACAGTGGCATATGCACGGATTCGTTGGGTGGTGCATTGAGATGCTTCTTCAAAAAGCGTTCACCCCGCCTTACTGCTTTTCTGACGGCTACAGTATCTTCAGATTCTCCAGCGAGTAAGAGGAGTTGAAGGGCATAGGCTGTTTCCTCAAGCGTCCCACACCAAAAGCCCCATGAGCCATCGTCTCTTTGTGTGCGTAAAACCCAGGCAATTGCTCGTTTGAGAGCGGCTGCTATATTACTCTTACTAAAACGTTGCAATGCGAGTACGCTACAAGCGGTGGCATAATAGGGCGATGCGTGCCATTTATCGAACCAGCTACCATCCTGCTGCTGGGCGGACAGCAAGTAAATTGAAATTTTTGCGATCGCCTGCTCATACTTTGGTATTGACAAACGGTACCGCATCATATATTTCCCGAACGCTTCTAAAATATGAGCGTTAGTACTGACAGACGGATTCCGTTCACCGTCGTAACAGCGGAAACAGGTTTCGTCTTCATAGGTGAACAGACACCTCGGCTCGATAAGATACCCGAGGTCACTGAGAACACAAAGAACCATAGCACTGTTATCGGCATCAGGAACTTGCCCTGGTGTGAAACTAGCGCCGCGTGGGCCTAGGCAGGTAGCGAAGTACTCAACGGTAGTACGAGTCAAGTTGTTGGGTAATGGCATACCCGCTTGAATCAAGTGGTGGAGCAGCCATGAGCGCTCGAAGATGCTGAGCTGAGTTGCAGTGGGCAGTGCTCCTCCAAGACTAGACGCCATTTCTGAGAGAGAGGCAATTGAACGTTGTCGATGCCTTTGCGAGTGTTTCACCATAGTAATGGTTGCAGCAGGTGACCCACCAAACACTCCATGAACATCACGCACATCATGCAGGTAATTGAGTTCATTTCCGATCACTTCTAAAGAGTGAAATATCTGAATCGGTAATGGCTTTCCGAGACGCACCGCTGTGCGTAATTGTGCTAAACGCCTTTTATCTTGAGAAGGTAGCGTGATTTTCAAACATTCCTGCACATTCAGCCAGAAGCGGCTTGTTTCATGAACTTTATAAGGTATGTTCATAGCAAGTTTGAAAAGATGCAACAATTGAGTTAGAGGTGATAAGTTAAGTTTTTGATCTGAATTTTTTAGTGTGAAGTTGTTGTGCCGAGCATTTGCAGGTTTTAAAATGAGGAAAAAAGGGAAAGAAAAAAGAAGATTTTATTGATTTACCTTTTTCTCACCCAGAACTCAAAAGACTCATACCAAGTTGCACTCATCTATAGCAGAGTCATTTTCTGGAGCATTCAGAGCGTCGATCTCAACTACTATCTTTGAACGCAACTTCATATCAAAGCCTCTAGTTTCAGTTTTGGGGATAATCCAAAATCCTTGTATCTAAAATCGAGTGCTCTTTCTTCACAAAGGTGCAATTGCTAAAAACGACAGCTTAAGATGCAACGGGTGTAACATCCGCCAGCGCTGTCAGCGTATCCTCAATTTCTTCAACTAGAGCAGGCATAATCAGTTCAATCGCGACTAGATCCGGCAGTTTCTTTTGCTCAGGTAAAGCAGATGCCAGAAAGTCTAAACCCCGCCAAGCTGCAAGCGAAACTGTACTGGTGTCCCCAGCAACTTCCTCTCCATGTGTTGCTTTTAAAGTTAGATGCAGCAGACTTGCCGTTGCAGCTAAAGTCGGCACCAAGCAATAGGCATCAGGCCCACCCCAACTGCCATCGTCCTTTTGTTTGCGTAAGATAAAGTCTAAACTTCCCTCAGGTTGTAGCGATCGCGGTAAAAGTAAGACACGGGCTGTATCGTAAATAGCAGGTGAGATATCGCCCCATGGATCGTCTATACTCTCTTGAAGTAATTGCTGGGCAGCCCACTCAATTTGCGATGGGAGAAGGGAATGTAGAGACAAAGTGGAGGAATTAAACATTATACAGCCTCCTGTTTTCTAAAGATAGTTTCATATGTGTCAAGGTCGTCCCAAGCTTGTAAGGGTGTATTGCAGTAATGAGTGGATTAGTAAACACTGGCAACTTTTGAACTTAACAAGACTGGGGAAGTTTAGATGTTGCCCCATAATTAGGCAAGGCAATTATCTAGTCCAAGACGGATGGTCTTAAACGGAGATACCCAGGATAATAATCAGGTGATTCTCTTTTCAGCGATTGGAGTTAGATTTTAATGAAGCGTTCCCCTAGTGGAATGACTACTACTGTGAGTTTGTCAGTAATGATAGTGAATAGCTGTTCACAGGTATACTCTTCTCGATATCGTTAGAATGACAGCTACTACTCTAAGGTAGGGGTTCATCCCATGATTGAGCTTCATAGCGTCACTGTTATAGGAAGATTCATGCCAAATGGACAACGATTCATTTCGGTCTTGAGTCCTTAGGAACGAAGGTCTATTGCCGTTCAGTTTTGCAATTTAGGAGAGCGTTGTCCAGCGAAGATCAGGGAGTTAAGGATGAACTTAAGGTTTTTAGCTCTCTGGGGCGTACTCGACTCATCGTTACTTTAGGGGTTGATGTATAGGATTGCTCATAAAGAAAGAATAAAATTTCTCCCACTGGACTCTTGACTAGCAATTTTAGATTTTGGATGCGAGGATTTTGGATTAAAAGAATCTCTGGGTTCATGCCCCACCCCAAGATCAGTGGAATCAATCTTATAGCTGTCGCCATAAAGGTTAGGACTTTCTTTAACACTCCAAACGCCATTTCCCAGGAATAAACTTAATAGTCTTTTGCCTCCTGCCTTGGAGCCTCCTGCCTTTTGCTATAAATACTCACTGATAGTCATCATAAACACTCTCCGCGTCCGGAGCGTCTGGAGCGTTCGTTCTTACAATATCAGGGGGTTTATGAAACCAACAGGACTTATGCACAAACACTACATACTGTAGGGGGCGAATGAGCATTCGCCCCTAACCCTGGTGGTTCAATGGAAAATTTGCGTAAGTCCTGACCAATGGGGTATCCCTGCTCACCTTTTGGTCGGTCTAATCAATTGCTCCTAGTACTTTCAGAGACTCAATAGTCGCTTCAGTTAAGCCTTTAGCAGCAGTAATTTTCATGCCCTCATAGGGTTTTTCGCTACTAAGAGTTTTTAGGCACTCGCCCGTCTTGGGATTCCAAAGTTTAACCGTCTCATCTATACTGCCACTGGCCAAGATTTGACCATCCGGGCTAAAGGCAACTGACTGCACCCAGTTGGTATGTCCCTGTAATGTTTTCAGGCATTGATGAGTACGAACACACCACAATCTGACTGTTTGGTCTATACTGCCACTGGCCAAGATTTGACCATCCGGACTAAAGGCGACTGACTGCACCCAACTGGTATGCCCCTGTAAAGTTTTTAAGCATTGATTAGTGGCAATATTCCACAATTTTACCGTTTGGTCTACACCCCCACTGGCTAAGATCTGATCATCTGAACTGTACTCTGAAGCAGAACTCCCAGAGTAGGCAACACAACAGACCCAACCTGTATGCCCTTTAAAAGTTTGGCGGCATTGACCAGTACTGGCATCCCACAGTTTCACTGTTTCATCTTCACAACCAGTGACGAGGGTTTGACCATCCGGACTGAAGGCAATAGAAGATACGGCATGAGTATGTTCTAAGATTTGAATGCATTCGCCAGTGTTGACATTCCATAGCCTCACGGTTCGGTCTAAGCTGCCAGTCGCTAGGTGATTGCCATCCGGACTAAAGGCAACTGTTCGCATACTCCCAGTATGTCCCCGCAAAGTTTTATAGCATTTGCCAGTACTGACATCCCATAACTTTACGGTTTGGCTATCACAGCCACTAGCTAAGACATTCCCTTGAGAACTGAAAGCGATCGCTTGAACCCGATGGGTGTGTCCTTGCAAACTTTTCTCACATTTGCCACTACTGACATCCCATAGCTTTACCATTTGGTTTTCACAACCAGTGGCTAGGGTTTGACCATCCGGATTCCAATGCACTGACCATACCCCATTGCTATGTCCCCGCGAAGTTCTGAGACATACCCCAGTGCTAACATCCCATAGTTTTACGGTTTGGTTATCGCAGCCACTCGCTAAAGTCTTTCCTTGAGGACTGAAGGTAACGCACCAGATGCGACCTGTGTGACCTTGCAACGTGTTGAGGCATTCACCTGTGCTAGCATCCCATAACTTCACCGTTTGACTCTCGCAGCCACTGGCTAAGATATTCCCTTGAGGACTGAAGGCAACGCACCAGATGCGACCCGTATGCCCTCGCAACGTGTTTAAACATTCACCTGTATTAACATCCCATAACCTTACTGTTTTGTCATAGCTGCCACTCACTAAAGTTTGGCCATCCGGACTGAAGGCAGCAGAGCATACCCAATCAGTATGACCTCGCAACGTTTTTAGGCATTGACCGCTATCAACTTCCCATAGCTTGACAGTCTGATCCTCACTGCTACTGACTAAAGTTTGACCATCTGGACTAAAAGCAACTGCCCATACGGCAGCACCATGTTGCCGTAAGGTTTTCAGGCATTCACCCGTCCGAACATTCCATAACCTCACTGTTTGGTCATCACTACCACTGACCAAAGTTTGACCATCCGGACTGAAGGCAACACACCAAATCCGACCCTTATGTCCTCGTAAGGTTTTTAGGCATTGACCCGTGTCCAGCTCCCACAATTTGATCGTTCGGTCAGTACTACAGCTAACTAAAGTTTGACCATCTGGACTAAAAGCAACCGTTCGTACCCAACTGGTGTGCCCTGTAAAGCTTAATAGCTGTTCACCATCTGCAAATTCTCGCCACAAGCAAATCTCACCATTCGTATCACTCGTAGCCAAAAATTTCTCATTTGGACTGAAGGCTACCGAAGAAATGCTACCAAAAGTCTTTTTAAAAACCGATTTGGTTAAATCAGCATAACTCAAATTAACATTGTGCAAGTTCATCTCCCGTAGGTCTGCTTGCCAAATAGTTAGATAAGAAAAATCTTTTCCACTTAAATCTGTCTTGAGCTGACCCAGGATATTGATGATATTCCCTCCTGTATATCCTGGTTCTAAAGGTGACAATTCTCGTCGTTTATCTAGAATGTTAATTAACTGAATTTCAACGTTTTTTCTATTTTTAAATACAGTGATTAATTCATTAATTACAGGTTGAAGAATGAGGCGAACTTGAGTGTCTTTTACATAGTCTCTTGCTTGAGCCTTGAGTAAGGCATGGCAACTGAATAAATCAATACTCTGAGTCACAATTTCTTCACAGATTTGCTCAATCAAGCGGTAATTGACATACTCCATCACTACAGGTTGTAGCGTGAAGTAGGATGAATTTTTCTCAACGAGCGATCGCCGTCCCAAAGATTCTACAGCTTCTAGTAATTTGGGTTGCGGCACTAATGAGACCATGTCTAGGCGTAACTCTGAGAGGGAAACGGGCTCACGGTTAATGGTTAACCAGTACATGATGCTCTTTTCTAAATCAGACAAGCGCTCAAATTGCTGGTCTAAAATATCGCGAATATCACCAAAAACAGTGGTATTTTGGTGTAAAA
>CBKWLJ010000420.1:0-8417 GCA_966675205.1 uncultured bacterium | reverse complement strand
TTTAGTCTGCTCGAAAGCTCACTGCTAGAATGTGGGGTCGGAGATTAATTATTGATTCGATGTCTATTTGGGTCTGGTTATCAAGAGTAACGCTGTTTGGTTTTGTGGGAACCACTGCTATTGCCACTCTATTGTTCTCAACACTCAGAAAGCAAAACGACGCAGCCGATCGCATCCAAGCCGCTACCATTAGTCCAGAGGAGATTCAAGCTCTAAATTTTTCTGCTCCCCCAACGCCTGCTCCCCTAACGCCTGCTTCCCCAACGCCTACTCCTCCAACGCTTGCTCCCCCAGCGCCTGTTCCTCCTATCATCCAGCGTCAGCCGCGATCGGTGAAAATTGAACGTGAAGCCAAAATTATGGCTCCTCCTTTCAATCTCCAGCAAAGTTTGACCACCTACTCTCGCCTTTTTACCACTCCTACCTCCCTAGGAATGGTGGCGATTGGCGCGGCAGAGGGGAATTATCGCTTGATTGTCAAAAACGGTACTCTCTACGTCCAGCAAACTCCGACCTATTTCGGACATACTGACCCAGGTAACTTATCTTGGGGTGATGTCGTCACTAACTACGGTCCCTGTAGTGACCAAGGGCGTAGTCGGGGGGATATTGCTTTGGCTGAGCAGTTGTGTTTGGAGCGAGCACGTAATATGCTTCCCACCCAACTGGTAGATTTAAATGCGGCGGGGATTCATCCAGACCAAGACATAGAGGCACTGCTCAATGTAGCGGATTTGTACAATCAGGCTAGCCCCATTCATTCTCGGCACTTTCCCAAAGCACTGGCTATAGCACGTCGCGGAGGCCTCAGAGGAATCGAATCAATCGCTTGGGCAAGAACTGCATCGTTCTATCTCAACTCCAATAATGAACTGGATGTAGAAAAGGGTTCCAACCAAGCATCGGGACTCTTGGGCATTTGTGTGCGAGAGAATCGTCCGACAACAGAGTGGCAGTGTGTTTATGATGACCAGATGCGACGGGTAAAAGCGATTTCCAATGTTTTAGAGAAATATCGACGCCTTGCCCAAAAAAGAAGTTAACTCCTGAATAGGGAACTCATAATAGCCCGTTCCCTATTCCCTTTGTTGTTCACCTTCAGGAATGCTCATGATTGACAAATCCTTTGCCGAACAGTTTGCCGCTGATTGGATCGAGGCTTGGAACCATCACGATTTGGATCGCATCTTGAGCCACTATGATGATGACTTTGAGATGTCATCCCCCTATATTCCCCAAATTGCTGGTGAACCCTCTGGCACCCTTCACGGCAAAGCCGCAGTTGGCGCTTATTGGAGTAAGGCACTACAACTGATTCCCGATTTGCACTTCGAGTTAATCACCACTCTCGTAGGAGTTGATAGTATCACGCTCTATTACTAAGGTACTCAAAACCGTTTGGTTGCTGAGGTCTTCCATTTCGGTTCCAATCAAAAGGTGGTTAAGGCCTACTCTCACTATGGAGTGTAGATAGGTTAATTGAGCTGGATGCGATCGCTATTTTCCAATCCAAGGCTTTTGATTCATCGTTTATAGCAATAATTATTAACAATTAGTACAGAATTAGCTATTTTTTCCTAAGTATTAATTCTCAATTTTATATAAACTTACAATATCTATCAATTTAGAGTTGCATATAGGTACACTTTTAGACTATGCTCCTCCGATAGAGATACAGCCCGTCAAGTGAATTCGGAATTGAGAATTCGGAATTCGGAATTACAGTTAGTGGGAGCTTTTACCCTCTTCAATTCCGAATTGCGCTCTTCGTAGTACGACGAAGTTTATTACTTGCTTCCGAATTGTTCTGGTCACTTTAAGGGAATAGAAAACCCTTATTTAGCCCTAGACCTACCTATCGGTTTGGGTGTGTTAGTTCAGTTCATTCTTGGGATAGATGACAACATTTCATTGGTGAAATGTTCGTCTAATCTTTTCCAGTTTCTCCTCGACTTAAACCCATTCACGGATACCAGGGAAAGGAAGCTTTTTTAGTTTGCCTTGCCTTAGGTTCATAACTTAACTCTCAAATTAAACAGAGTCAGAGACTCTGTGAAGTGGGGATGGTAAAACCAACTCCAAATTTAGTGAAATGGCTTTCCACTCCGAAGGGGAGGATTTAATACATCCTCTCAGGATTCGGCTAGCTAGCGACATCACTTGCAACACAAACTCCCCCCAAAAAAGGCTCAGGCTGTTTTTTCGTTCAATTGGGCATTTTGGGGTTGGCGTCCGCATGAACAAAACATACTTTTCGTGACGGAGATTTATAAAGTGATTTCCCCGAAACTTTTCAACCATGACATCATGACTTGTACCCATGAGTCTGTACTTGGTAATCAACTTTATTCCGGTCGGGCGCTAGGTTTGACTGAACCGGAAGATATTATTCAGTTACACCCCAAGTTAAAGTCTCAATGGAATGCGATCTCTTCTCATTATGCACGAATTGGATTAATTTTTAGCAAAAATGTCATATGGGATATTTCTCGGAGTATCTTGGCGGATTATCCCAACTATGAAATTTCCGTTTTCTACTTTGGTGATACCACCAGTCGGACGAGTTTGGAGTCCGCCTGGTTTCAGCAAGTCGATGCTGACTGGTTCAATGTTGTTGATTTTATGAATTCCAAGAACAACTTTATCCAGTTGGCGCAGGATCTGGGAGTGAGCGCTCCGAAAACCCTGTGTTTTGAAAACAAGAAAGCGATCGCATCTTTAGATGAGTTACCCTTACCGTGTTATCTCAAACCAGCGGTTTCTGTGGATGGTGCAGGAATTAGCCGATGTGAGAATCAACAGCAGCTCCTTCAAGCACTAAAAACCATAGGAGACGAGGTGCCGGTGCAAATCCAAGAAGAAATAACGGCTTCAACTTTTTTGAATTTACAATACGGCATTACAGATAATGGACTAGAACGTCTCCTTGCCACTGAACAAGTCCTCGATGGTTATGCTCATTGCGGTAATCGCTGTCCCACGAAACATCAACCTTGGGAAACAGTGGAACCCATGGCGGAGTGGATGGCGCAACAAGGAATGAAGGGGATATTTGCCTTTGATGTGGCGGTTGTAGAAGAGGCAAATCAAACTCGGTATTTAGCGATCGAATGCAATCCGCGCTTTAATGGTGCATCGTATCCTACAGGAATTGCTAAAAAGCTCAAGCTCACCCATTGGAGCCATGAAACCTTCACTACTGAATATCGCTCACTCGATCAGCTTGATCTTAGTGATATTGAATTCAACTCCCAAACCGATACGGGGGTGGTGATGGTGAACTGGGGTAGTATTTTGGTCGGAAGAATCGGTATCTTACTAGCTGGTTGTGTAGAACAACAAAATGAACTCAGAGCGATTTTAAAACAACGCCTCTAAATGTAGGGTGGGCAGTTTTGCCCACCTTAGTCCTCTGTACAAGTAGACAGGGGAACGGGTGAGTCCCTTGCATCCTCATCAATCACCCATGGGAGAGTTTAGATGTGATGACTTTGTTCAGCTTGGTCTAGATTTGTAGAAGGTGTATCAATCTCTACGGAACTCCAAGACCAAATCCGTTATCGTCAATGGCACTAGAGAATGTAATTTTATTTACATAAATTATGCGAATTGAGCAGTTACAGGCGTTTTTGGCTGTTGCTGAAACGGGGAGCTTTGGGCAGGCGGCGCGAAAATGCGACGTTACTCAATCTACAGTCAGCCGTCAAATTCAATCTTTAGAGGCTGACTTGGGTGTGCCATTGTTTCATCGCTCGGCTCAAGCAAAATTAACCTTGGGAGGAGAGCACCTGTTGCCTCGTGCTCGTAAAATCTGCCAGGAGTGGGAAACTGCCACGCAGGAATTGATGGATTTGATGGCAGGAAAGCAGCCAGAACTCTGTGTAGCGTCAATTCACTCCGTTTGTGCCCACTACTTACCTCCCGTTTTACAGAAATTTTGCCGGGACTACCCTGATGTGCAGTTGCGGGTAACGGCGTTAGGAAGCGATCGTGCTCTGAAAGTCCTGCGAGATGGGTTAGTGGATGTGGCAATTGTGATGAACAATCGCTTTTTAACTGCTAGTCCAGAAATGGTGGTTGATATTCTCTATGAGGAACCCGTCGAAGTTTTGATGGGGGAAAATCATCCCCTCGCTCAGTATGAACAGGTACCTTGGTCAGAATTAATTAAATATCCGCAAGTTGTATTTAAAGATGGCTACGGGATGCAACGCTTAGTCCAAGAGCGATTTGCCCGACTCGGAGCTAAGCTAAGAGCGGTGATGGAGTTAAATACCCTTGACGCTTTTCGAGGGGTGGTTCGGCAGGGAGAAATTATTGCTTTACTTCCTCAGTCGGCTTTGTTGGAAGCTAAAACCGATCCAAGTCTAGCCGTGCGATCGCTAGCGAATCTTCCCCCGTCAATGACCTCTCCCAATAATATTGTTAGTGATGTCTCAACCTCCGACGCTAGCCTCACCCGTCAGGTTGTATTGGTGACAACTCAAGATCGCCTGCAAATTCCCCCCATTCACCACTTTTGTCAACTGGTACGTCAGTGGGAAAAGTCGGCAATTAGCGGGGTAACTAATCAAAAATCCTTGCCTAAATCTCACCCATCATTTGAAAATCCGAGGTTAACTGTCAATGGTTAGCTGATAAGCTTGATTTTCTAAGTACAGCTCACCGTACAAGGGGTATGGAATTCGCACTTGTCAATACATGACTCACTCAACTATCCAGGTTGGCATTTCCAAACTCCATTCATGATTTGCTGTACTAAGTCCTCACGAACTGACAATCACCGCCCCAATAGCCATGAGTAATACCTTCAGAGAATTGTTAAAGAAAGTCGGTAGTGGCGTCCACACGGGCCAAGATTTAAGTCGTGAGGAAGCAGCAACCGCAACTCGGATGATGCTGTTGCAAGAGGCTACCCCTGCACAAATTGGGGCGTTTATGATTGCTCATCGCATCAAGCGACCTAGCAGTGAAGAACTAGCAGGGATGTTGGATGCATACGACCAACTTGGGCCGAAGCTGCAACCCAAGCATCAAGTATCTAACAACAATGGCATGACGGCCTTTCCCAGTCAAACGGTAACAGTGTTGGGAACCCCCTATGATGGGCGATCGCGAACTGCACCCGTGACTCCACTCACCGCTCTGATTCTCGCCTGCGCTGGCGTACCCGTGGTAATGCATGGCGGAGATTGTATGCCAACCAAGTATGGCATCCCTTTAATTGAAATTTGGCAGGCATTGGGTGTTGATTTTTCCCCATTCACTCTGGCACAGATGGAGCAATTGCTGGAGAAAACGGGGATGGGGTTTGTCTATCTGCCGCAGCACTTTCCCCAAGCGCAAGGATTAGTTCCCTACCGTGACCAAATTGGCAAACGTCCCCCCTTTGCCACAATCGAGCTGGTATGGTCGCCTTATGCAGGAGATGTCCATGTTGTAGCGGGTTACGTTCATCCGCCAACCGAAGTCTTTTTTAGGGAAATTTTTGAGTATCGACCCGTTGCTAAGTTTACAATTGTGAAGGGATTGGAGGGCAGTTGCGATCTGCCACGCGATCGCACAGCGATTATTGCCGTGAGTAACCCAGATGCCAGTGAATCGTTTGATCGTCTGCTGCTACATCCCCGTGATTATGGGTTTGCAGGGAAGGAAGTTCCTCTCAATTCCAAAAAAGAACTCATTGAACAGATGCAGGATGTTTTAAAGGGGAAATCCTCTGAATTAATGACGAGTGCGATTTGGAACGGCGGGTTTTACCTGTGGCGCTGTGGCGTCTGTCCAGATTTGAATACGGGTTTTACTAAAGCTGAAGCCCTATTAACCGAGGGAGATGCCCTAGAAAAGTTAATCGAAATCAGCCAAGCCATCTCTGCTATGCAACTCATGCCCCAACCTTAATTCAAGAAGGCAGAAGGAAAAAATTATTCTGCCTTGGAGCCTTGGAGCCTTGGAGCCTTCTACCTCCTGCCTTTTGCCCTCTGCCTTTCCTGTTAAAAAGTGAACGTTGTTCTAATCGTACCGATAATCACATCACTGTTATTATCGTTCTGGTTGGGAGCAGTTAACCAAATTACACCTGGAGTAATGGAAATATTGTTGTTGACCTTAAATTTGTAAAACCCTTCAATGTGATACGCAAAATCCCGATTAAAGTTGCGTGTACCCCCCGGAACTTCCAATCCTCTGAGAGTTGGTTCTGCACCCGCCACAATGGCCGCGATATTACCTTTTTTACCCAAATCAGGAAACACGAAACCCACGGCAAAGTTCCAAATGTCAGCATCGCCTAAGCCAATTAAACGGGCTTGTGTTAAACCAACCCAGCCATTAATTAGAAACTTGGGGCTAAGTCCCAAAGATGCTTCTAATCCGTAAGAGTTACTAACTACAGGCGTATTCAAGACAGCAGCAGGAAGATTGGTAACTCTTGCTAGTTGAGCGGGATTAAGATTAGCTAAAGCTGTCCCTGTACCACCGAGCAGAAAACGATTGGCTCCATCACCATCGGTGTTACTCCCATCATCATAGGCGTGAACATAAGTGAGTCCAATTTTAAATCGATTGCCATACACAACTTGAGCAATTCCCGAATAATTGCCATTGAATAAACCGTTGTCATCACCGGAACGGCTAGCTGTATTCGAGATGTAGCCCAAATCAACTCTTAAATTATTGCTGGGTTTGAGAGCTAAAGCCGCACCCGCACCCAATGGCCCAATGCGATAAATAGGGTTACGTTCTGCAAAGCGTGAGAGCGCATTTTCACCACCAGCAGCCCCTTCTAAAAAAGGGTTAAAGGTGTCTGCATAGTAGTGGTGTAGAGCGTTATTGGCCAAGATTTGCACAGTGGCATTTTTGCCTACAGGAAAACGGTAACGCAGGATGTCGATAAACACATCATTATTGGCATCACCGTCATAAGAAAAACGCCCCTCTTGGGTACCCGTCGAGCCATCGTCAAATATTACACCCGGTCTTGCCAATAGAGGTGTGACATTCCCCGCTTGAAGGCGAATTTGTAATTGGTCTTTCCCACTAAAGCTGGTGAGGAAATTGAGGCGAATTCGATCATGGAGAACGGTATTAACTTGATCATCAATATCATCTCCGAACGCATCAGCTAAACCGAAGATTGCTTCTCCAACTAGCTTAGTTGTTGTGGAAAATTGATGGTCTTCTAAATACGCTACACGACCTTCTAGAGTATCGACACGGGTTCCTAAAGCGGTTAGTTCAGTTCTGAATTCATCAACGAGTCGTTGCAGCGTTTCTAAGTCTGACCGGGTAACAAATCCTTCAGCACTGGTTTGAATTAAACGCTCTACTTGCTGCAAACAAGCATTTAAACCTGCAGCAAATTCATAGCGCGTCATGGCTCGATTGCCTCGGAAGGTACCATCCGGATAACCTGCAATACAGCCATAGCGTTCTACTAAACTGCGTAGCGCTTCATACGCCCAATCGGTTGGTCTAACATCACTCAGTTGGGTGACGTTGGTGACTTGACCCATGGGGTCATTTTGCTGAGTTTGAATCTCAGTATAAGGCGTGACAGATTCTAACGGGGTAAGCTCTGTCTCAACGGCCTCTGTTTCGTTAGAAACTTGAGCGGTTTCTAGTGGGACATCAGTTGATTTCGCCTCAACAACTGACGAAGAATCTAGAACTTTTTGTTGTTGTACGAATGAAGAAGCAGTAGTAATTTCAATGTTTCTAGATAAGGTTGTTGTACGACCCGATGCTGTCCGTTCATCCTCAGTTGTCGTCAAACTTTGTACATTTTCTTTATCCCCATCTTTCCATGTCTCCGTTCCTATATTTAGGGGAGCTACTTTCTTTGAAAATAACTCGGTATCAACCGATGTAGTAGCCTGAGAAAATGCTGCCAGAGACTGAGATTCTTTTGCGGTTGCTCCTGCTGAACTGAAGGCTAATAGTATTCCGCTAAAAATGGCAGGGCTAGCTAACAGGACAAACTGATAAACTTTTGATACTTTCACTCCAAACACACCTACTAATATTGTCTGCTGAGCAAGCAAGAAGTACTGAAAAATGACAAGCTTTTCAGCTAAACAGGGTTGAATTAGGATTTTTGTCCAACTTCATTAAAGTGTAATACTGTATTTACCTTTGTATATTTTGTATTTAAAGATGCAAAAAAATAAAAAATATGCAATTCACGAATATTTTATATTCAAATCCTGCATATTAGAACGGGTTTCAATATATGAATCGAACAAATAAACCGCAGATGCACGCGGATGAATAGAGTGGACTGATGAGATTTTTTGGCTTAATCTAACCTTGCAACCTTGAACTATTTTCTAGACAGCCGCCCATGTACTCAAGCTCACAAAGGAAAAATGAAAAATTCCCTCTCCTGAATTCTGACTCCTGACTCCTGACTCCTGATC
>CBKWLJ010000419.1:0-8427 GCA_966675205.1 uncultured bacterium | reverse complement strand
GACAGCCGCCCATGTGCTATCGCTCACAACGAAAAAATGAAAAATTCCCTCTCCTAAATTCTGACTCCCAAATTCTGACTTCCAAATTCTGACTCCTAAATTCTGACTCCTGAATTCTGACTCCTGAATTCTGACTCCTAAATTCTGACTTCACTTCACAAGGGTGCAATTTGTAGGCACAACAGACTATTTTGGAGGGGCGATCGCAATGACACCACCTGTAATCAACTTTGCTAGCGATAATGTCACCGGGGTTGCACCAGAAATCATGGCCGCATTGAATGCAGCTAATGAAGGTTCAGCAACACCTTACGGTCAGGATAACTACACTCAGCGTTTAGCATCTCAGTTCAATGAATTGTTTGAGACTGAGGTAACAGTTTTTCCGGTAGCCACTGGCACTGCTGCTAATGCTCTGGCCCTCTCAGTCATGACTCCTCCCTTCGGGGCGATTTATTGCCTTGCCGAATCCCATATTAATGTTGACGAATGCGGCGCACCAGAATTTTACACAGGTGGTGCAAAGCTCGTGACACTACCCAGCTTAGAGGGAAAGATGCTGGCGACTGATTTATCGGCTGTATTGGCACAATCAGGTGCGGGTGTTGTGCATCATGTTCAGCCTGCTGCTGTGAGTATTACCCAGGCAACAGAAGCTGGAACAGTGTATACTCCTGAAGAAATTCATGCGATCGCACAGGTGGCAAAAAGCCACAATCTTTACCTACACGTTGACGGAGCACGTTTTGCTAATGCTGTAGCCAGTTTGGGCTGTTCTCCGGCTGATCTAACCTGGCGTGTTGGTGTCGATGTTCTCTGCTTTGGCGCAACTAAAAACGGTGCCATGGCAGCAGAAGCGGTAGTCTTTTTCAATCAAACTTTAGCTCAAACCTTCGGCTATCGTCGCAAGCGCAGTGGACATCTGTTCTCAAAGATGCGATTTTTGTCAACGCAGCTTTTGGCGTATATCAACAATGATTTGTGGTTGAAAAATGCCGACCATGCTAACCGGATGGCCAAGATGTTAGTTCAAGGACTAGTCGGATTACCAGGTGTGAAGCTGTGTTACCCAGTTGAGGCTAACGAAATCTTCATTCAACTCCCTGAGACAATGATGTCAAATCTTCTCGCTGATGGCTTTTACTTCTACCGTTGGGGGGGAGACAATTCCACAACTGTTCGATTAGTTACGGCTTTCAGTACTAGTGAGATGGATGTCGTAGCTTTGATCAATGCAGCTCGACAGTACTCTTGTAAGCCTTTGGGTAGCTAAAAAAGAAACCATAATCTCACTAAACGGTTTTCAAAACACAACGAACGACTTATCTCTAAGAACAAATCATTAATTATACCTATAAACATAATTAATGCTGATTAATAGGAGATTATGGTGGAGATCAGACAGGCAGTGAAACCTGAAAAAGTCGTATAGATAAGCTTTAAAGAGTCTGTCGGGCTGAATTTCAACTCTACTGATTTGGGAGAAGCTATATAAGAATAACTAATTTAATTGACACTTAAGAATTTCATTGCTAATCCTGTCTAACCTCTCTAGCTTTTTCTCGTAGTATCAGAAATGAGCCGAACACAAAATTCCTTAACCGTCCTCAAGACGAAGAAAGCTCGTGTGAGGTAAGCTCAACCGAGTATTGATACTGCCGTTTCACAACAATAGAGAGGATTCACAGATGGCAACTTACAAGGTTACACTAGTCAACGATGCTGAAGGGTTAAACACTACCATTGAAGTGCCCGACGACCAGTACATTCTAGATGCAGCTGAAGAGCAAGGAATTGATTTGCCCTATTCCTGTCGTGCTGGTGCCTGCTCTACTTGTGCGGGCAAAATGGTATCGGGTACGGTTGATCAGTCTGACCAGTCTTTCTTAGATGACGATCAAATTGAAGCTGGATACATTTTGACCTGTGTCGCTTACCCCACCTCTGATTGCACCATCCAGACTCACCAAGAGGAAGAATTGTACTAAAACGCTTTAGATGGAGAAAGCTGTTGCGAGTTTAGGTTAGAAAAAAACTTGCGATCGCGCTAAACTCAGAACGCCGATTCTATTTATATTTTGTACGCATCTCAGCTCCAGTAACTTGACTTGATTTCTGGCTGGAGATGCTAGGCTTCAGAGGAAAAGAGAATTTAAGCAGGAACACTGTTAGTGCATTCCTGCTTCTTTTGCGTATTACCGGTAGCTCTTACCAAGGAAAAATACTACGAGGTTTTGGTGGAGCATTCGTAGGGTCTTTCCAGAAGACAATTGAAGGAGAAAGCGGCTGAATTTGAGTACCAGGATAGTAGAAATTGAGAATTTGTTCTCCCGACCAACCGATTTTAGCTAAATTGTAGGAGCCATATTGGCTAAAACCAACACCATGTCCAAACCCACCACCGACAAAAGCATAGCCTTTGAGAGCTTTATTTTCTCCGTAGATAGGTTCTAGGTAGTAAAGAGTACTTAAGGGAGGCTCAAACGCACTACGAGCATCATTTTTATCGAGCTCAATGTTGCCTAGATTAGTTTGAACCACAAGTTTGATAATACGTCCTGCGGGGCTTCGTTCTACCACTTGCATTTGTTGAATGGTTGTGAAATTAGCAAGGGGATGGTTCCTATTTTTGAGATAGCGCTGGAGAAACTTAGTGATCTGTTCTAGCGTTCTAGTTGAACGCCAACGAAACGCTTGTTTCCCTGTTTCATTAAATCCCTCTTTCAAGTTGAGGAATTGGCGGAAATTTTGCTCATTGGCTAGGGATTTTTGTGATAAATTCCAAACGACGTTAGGTGAATCTACAAGTGCTTTTAAGTAAGGACGCTCCGAGCCATTCCAAACATCGCTGAAAGGAGCAGTAACACCGCCTGTGGTAGAAGAATATAAAGCATCAATGAGTTCGTTGTTGTAAGTTAAGACGAGTCCCTTCGTTTCTGCGATCGCTTTATCCGTCATAGGGACTGTACCAGTTAGCCCCTTGTAAACTTGGCAGTGAACATCAGCACACAGTTCGTAATTGTCCGTGGCAAATCGGCGCAGGTTCCGTAGTGCATAAGTTCGGGCAATAATGCTCTGAGCCACCACCGCCGCATAGGGGGCACCCGTTCCAATTTCATTGGGCACTACACCCCGCAAGTAGGTTTCTAGAGGGACGTGATTGACTAAAGTGTAGTTGCCGTAAGCATTGGGCTGAATTTGCAATCGTCCGGGATAAAGACGAACATTTTTGTTATTTTTACCCTGGCTAACCTGGATTAAATTTTTCTGAGCAGAAATTTCCAGTTGTCGGCGGTTGTAGCGAAAGCCATTAAGTACAAACGAAACCCGTGGCACTTTTGCTACTACTTCTGTAGTGAGGTAGGCCTTAGTATCGCCTTGAGATTTAAGATTTTGCAGGAGGACACGTCGCAGTAAAGGAGTCTCATAAACATCCCGTTTTGCCCAAACTTGCCAGCGCTCAGGTTGCGCTACCTCCACATCAATCCCCAACTTGCGCCACTGCTCGGCCCTATCTTCTGCCGTTTCAAAAGTCGATTCATGGCTGAGGACTAAACGCTCTTCAAGTCGTGGTTTGGGTAACGGTTGCATAACGGTTTCCAGCTTTAGGCTCTCAACCTGCACAGTCTGCGGTTTCATATCACCTGATAAAAAGCGTACCGTTAAGCGATCGCCTGGAGTGGCTTGCAACGTTAGCTGGTCAGTAGGCTCATCGCCAAACCGCTGCACCACACCTACTTTGAGTTCTACCTCCTGAGCTTTGACTGCAGGTTCCGGTATAATGACCAGTCCCCAGAGGAATAAAACCATAAGAGCAGGTTTCCACGGGCGGCGGACTCGTCTTTTTGTCACCGTTTGATGTCTCAAAATCTTCCTCAAGACCAACCGATTTACACTCATTACCTATCAAAGGATAGACCATTTCCTCCGGAAGCTAGCTTGAGGATTGGCAGCCGTTATGGGGTAATCGCTAATTATTTTTTCCCGCTAAACGCTTCTCACACAAGCAGCCACTAACCCTAGAGCGCAAAAATGACGCTCATCACCCACCAAAAAATTAAGGATGTTGTTGGCAAATTTACAGGAAGTCATACCCAAAACCCGCAGTAGGGGCATCCCTTGTGGATGCCCCATAACCAAGCAGGAAAGGCACAAAACCTGCCTCTACAGTAGAAGCCATTTGAAAATTGGCAACGAAAGAGTTAAAACCTCTCGTAAATTCGCCAACAATATCCTTACAGCCCACTCCCTATTTCCATGACATGTCAGCTTAAGCATTACTACTGCTAAAGAGCACTTCGCCTTTAATCATCCGCTGAGCAGCATCTAGTAACACTTCTTCCAGATAAGGCTTGGTAAAGTAACCACTCGCTCCCAACTGAGACGCCATTTGTCGGTGTCGGTCAGCACCGCGAGAAGTGAGCATCGCGATGGGAAGATGACACAGACTCTCATCTTTTTGTAACCGAGACAATAACTCCAAGCCATCCATTCTCGGCATTTCAATATCACAGAAGACGATATCGCAAGGTAGACCCGAGCGAAGTTTCTCCCAGGCCTCCTGACCATCACGAGCTTGTTCAACTCGATAACCCGCTTTGCTAAAGGTCATTGAGAGCAATTCACGCACGGTAATGGAGTCATCTACAATCAACACCATTGGCTCAGTTTTCGTTTCAGGTACTTCTGGCGGAAGTTCGATTGGAGTTTCCTCTCTCTGCCAAATAGCGACGCCACCATCTTTACGAATTGCCCCTCTAGACAGGTCAATCAGTTCCATGACATCTGCAATCGGCATAATCCGACCATCCCCTAAAACGGTAGCTCCAGCAATACCAACGGGTTTAGGTGGAGGGCCCTCTAGCTGCTTAATCACAATTTCCTGTTCACCAATTACCTGATCAACTTGGACAGCTAGAAAATTACCGGCACTACGCAACACGACAATGGAAATCATATCGTCCTCTCGTTTGCCCCCGTAGACTGTATTCCGGCTGAGTTGCCGATTGTACGTTAGCAGTTCAGAAAGGGGTTGGAAAGAGAGTAGGGTTTCGCGCCAGGGAATACAGGTTTGACCTTCTGAGTTGGTTTGAACTCGATCATGAGGCACATCCAACATGTCTTCCACACCGTCCATCGGGAAAGCGATTCGGGCCTTATCGCTCAAGCAGCATAGGGCTTTACAAATACTCAGGGTTAAAGGCAGACGAATGGTGAACGTCGTCCCTTTGCCAACACTCGACTCAATATGGATGGTTCCGCGAATTTCGCTCAAGCTGGTACGCACCACATCCATCCCGACCCCTCGACCAGCGAAGTCGTCGGCTTTGTCTTTCGTACTAAAGCCAGGGTGGAAGAGAAAGTCGTACAACTCTACATTGGTCAACTGTTTTGCCTCTGCTGGGGAGATTAGTCTCTGTTCGATCGCTTTTGATCTCACCCGTTCAGCATTGATCCCCGCCCCATCATCAGAGATGGAAATGACGGTTTGGTTCCCTTGGTGGAAGGCTCGGAGCGTTACTTGACCAACAGGTGGCTTGCCGGCCGCTTTGCGAATTTCTGGTAATTCAATCCCGTGAGTCAGGGCATTGTTAACCAAGTGAGTCATAGGGTCATAAAGGTGTTCGAGAATCATCTTGTCGATTAAGGTTTCTCGACCCTCAACCATCAATTTGGCTTCCTTGCCTAACTTTCTCGAAATTTCATGTACTGCACGCAGCAAGCGATCGGCATTTTGAGCAAAGGGCACCATTCGTGCTCGTGTCAGTCCTTCCTGGAGCTGAGTGGTGATTTGCCGCAACATCCGAGCCACTTGGTCTGTTTCATCAACCAGAAATTCAATATCAGAGGCTGACTCCCGGACTCGGACAATCAATTCGATCATTTCTTGGGAAAGCAGATGGAAACCTGTGAAACGATCCATTTCTAACGGGTCGTATTCCATCCCAGATATGGACTGGTGGATGTGATGGGAGCGATGCTCGACCTGGAAGGAAGTTCGATGACTCTGACGGCTTGCTAAAAGCGAGCTTTCCAGCAAGCTTCGTTCATACAAGTCCTGCATTCTCGAACCGACATCGCTTAAAGCCAAGACTTGGTGCGATAAATTATCCAAGAACTGCCGTAAGCGTTCTTGGTCTTGTTCTAAGGTATTGCGATTTACTACTAGTTCTCCTACTAAGTTGCTGAGGCTATCTAGTTGTTTAATCGGCACCCGCATATTCTGCTCTGACCTGATGCCTCGACGAATCATAGGACGAACTGAGCTTGCGCTAGTCCTTGCTGACGGGGGACCCATGGTCTTCTCTGCTTGTTCTAGCAGGCTCTCTAGGTCTCCAAAGGCGTCGTCTAGATTCGTCGTACTTGTAGTAGGACGACTGGTTGAAGTTGGAGCTGGGGGAGTGGAGACAGGAGGCTGTTCTTGTAAGAGCGCGTCTAGTTCTTGGAATACATCCACCTCTTGAGTACTCAAGTCAGGGATGGCACTGGCTGCTTCCAACATTGCCTCTAAATCAGCAAATTCATCCCTGCTGCTCAGTTCGTGGGCGTTAACAGAACTTTCTATCGGTTGCATTGCTGTCTCTTGTTCCTCGTCAACCGTTTGCTCTGCTTCCTCGATATTTTCCTCAGCAAAATTGAACAAATCACCTTCTTCAAAGTCCTGGTCTCCTAACAGCTCTTCCCAGTCAGATTCAGGTGAACTTGAAACCATTTCCTCTTCAAATGCCAAGATGGGGGAGGTTGCTGCTGGTGTCTCAACTTCCAACTCATCTGATGAGAACATGTCACTGCCAAACAAATCTGCATCAAAATTGAGTTGCTCTAGAGCGAATGATGACAAATCAACGTCGGAAGATTCAGACGTCTCTACCCCTGTTGCTTCAGCTTCCTCTAAAGTTTCATCAAACAGTGCTTCTAAGTCTGATGGGGAGGAACTCAGCTCCAACTCAGGTGAGATGGATTCAGCCTCTTGGGACTCGATTGAGGCGTCAAAGTCAAAGAGTTCCTCGTCAAATGTATCCTCTTCAAATGCCTCAAATGAGAGGCCATCAATGGGTTCAGTATCGGTAGAGCTTAAGTCAAAGAACTGTTGGGCGACAGCGTCATCTTGAGACTCAAATGCTTGCAAATTTGGTAATTCTGTGCTTTCAAAATTCTCTGTTGTTTCTGATGTCTCAAACAGAGAAAAGTCTTCAAAAATGAGTGAGTTTTCAGCGGACAAATCGGGCGCTTCTGATAACGCTTCACCTCCTTGTTCACTTGTTTCCTCAGCATCAAAGAAAGCGTTTAGGTCTTCAAAATCCGGAGTTTCTGGTTGTTCGGCAGGGGGGCGATCGAGTTCTTCAAGGATTGGGGTAGAGACTTCTGAATAGGCTTCACTCTCAGTTTCGGTAGTGGATGTATCGAAGAATTCTCCGAAATCTTCCAATGCTTCAAAATCAATATTTTGGGGCACTTCACTTTCTGCTAGTGCCTCATCTCCAAACAAGTCTACTAAATCTTCAGAACTTTGGAGTTGGGCCTCGAAGGGACTGGCTGACGTTGCTTCTAAATCGAAATCTAGCTCGGATGATTCGCTGGCGGTGTCCATTTCCGCAAAATTGAAGTCTTCCAATCCTAATTCTGACTCATCCCCACCCCCCATTAATTCTTCAAACGCTGTAGGAGTAGGAGCAACAGTAGCAGTGTCAGATGCGATCGCATTGGCGCTTTCTGTTAAATCTTCCTCATCAGCAAAATTAAAGTCATCAGATGATTCATCCCATGCCAAGGCATCAAAGTCGAAATTGGCTGCTGTATCCTCGATGGAAAGTTCTTGTTCAAATTCGAGGTCTTCAGGTGCTTCTACCCCAAAGCGATCGCTTTCGGAAATTTCCAATAAATCGCTAAAGTCCCTGTCTGACTGCGCGAGTTCGTCTGACAGTCCTAACCTGTCGATCTCTGGGGCACTGTCGGTGTCGGCTACATTATCGCCAAAGTCCCAGTCCTCAACATCCCCTTCGCTGTTTTCCCACGGTTGAGATGTCTCTTGAAAGGCAAGAAGGTCAGTTTCTTCGTCAGTAAAATTTTCAAAGAGAGACGCTTCACTTGCTACTGAAGAGTCTGTACTGGTCAAGAATTCCAATGATTCTGCCTCAAAATCATCTGCTGGAGGCATGGCAAATAAGTCTTCTGCCTGGCTTGATTCTTCTAAGAAGGCATCAACCTCCAAAGACTCATCCGCTGGAGGCATGGCAAATAAGTCTTCTTCCTGGTTTGATTCTTCTAAGAAGGCATCAACCTCCAAAGACTCATCTGCTGGAGGCATGGCAAATAAGTCTTCTTCCTGGTTTGATTCTTCTAAGAAGGCATCAACCTCCAAAGACTCATCTGCTGGAGGCATGGCAAATAAGTCTTCTTCCTGGTTTGATTCTTCTAAGAAGGCAT
>CBKWLJ010000418.1:0-8436 GCA_966675205.1 uncultured bacterium | reverse complement strand
CTATAACTTCAAGAATGAAGTAGCATTTGCACCAAAAAATCGGGATTTGAACTAGGTATCCGTCAGAATTTGCAAATCTTTTGACTTGAAAAAACAGGAAGGCTTATGAAAGGATTGATTTTACTAATTGAATCTGAATATTTGACGTTCTCGCCGGGGATGAGAGACCCCGACTGTTCCTAAAGCGACTTGCATTGTCGGGGATTATAACCCGCCTTTTAATTACGAATTACGTAGCTTGCTTCTCGCGAAAGCGAGTATTCACGCATTACGAATTATTGTTGAAGCGTCAATCCCCGATTTCTTAAAGGAGTCGGGGATCTGAAGTGAGGCGCGATCGCACAGACATTGAAGGCAGAGTTTCCTTAAGAATTGTATCCATTATTCCCATCCTCAAGATTTCCTCAATTTCTTTACCTAGCTTCAAGGCAGAGATGCTTAATCCCTGCACTGAGGCAATTGGGCTGAGCGATCGCGGGATAAATCAGGAGGATTACCGGAGATGAGCAAGTAACGATTGAACGGTTTGAACCTGGCCATAAATGGTTCTGACCGATCAGAACTGATTTTAATTCATGTCTCCTTACAATTCGGTGAGTTATGACTCAACTCAATACGAAAACCAACATCCATAAAAATCAGCTTTTAAAATGCCCAACCGGAATCAAAGGACTGGATGAAATTACTGGCGGTGGCTTGCCTCAAGGGCGTCCCACCTTAGTTTGTGGAACGGCAGGTTGTGGCAAAACCTTACTGGGAATGGAGTTTCTAGTCCGTGGCGCAACTCAATACTCCGAACCGGGTGTGTTCATGGCGTTTGAAGAAACGGCCCAAGAACTCACTCAAAACGTTGCTTCACTCGGTTGGGATTTGGAGCAACTCATGATCCAAGAAAAATTAGCGATCGATTATGTCCACCTTGAACCCCATGAGATTGAAGAAACGGGTGAATATAATCTCGATGGGTTATTCATTCGCTTAGCGAGTGCGATCGCTTCTGTTAATGCCAAGCGAGTGGTCTTAGATACGATTGAAGTCCTGTTTGCAGGCTTATCCAACGCCTCCATCGTCCGCTCAGAACTGCGGCGGTTGTTTCGCTGGCTAAAAGCCAAAGGCGTTACAGCCATTATCACCGGTGAACGAGGCGATAACACCCTGACGCGGCACGGGTTAGAAGAGTATGTTTCAGATTGCGTCATCCGCTTGGATCAGCGCGTACAAGACGAAATTTCAACTCGACGCTTGCAGATTGTTAAGTACCGGGGTTCAGCGCATGGATCGAATGAGTATCCGTTTTTAATTGATGAGAACGGGATTTCTGTTTTACCCATCACCTCGGTGGGATTAGATCACGAAATCTGCAACGAACGGATATCAACCGGAATCGATCGCCTCGACACGATGCTGGGAGGGAAAGGATACTTTCGAGGCAGCAGCATCCTCATCACTGGCACCGCAGGAACTGGAAAAAGCACCATTGCCGCGCATTTTGCTGCCGCAACTTGTCGCCGTGGCGAACGATGCCTCTATTTAGCCTTTGAGGAAGCACCGAAGCAAATTCTCCGCAATATGCGCTCAGTTAATTTGGACTTGGAGCCATTGGTAGAAAAAGGACTGTTACAGTTTAAAGCCACACGTCCTACAGCTTATAGCTTAGAACTGCACCTAGCGCAGATTTACCGTTGGCTCAAAGAGTTTAAACCCTCTGTTGTGATTATTGACCCGATGAGCAATCTGCATCTAGGCGGCAACATGACGCAGGCAAAAGCCGTTATCTTCCGCCTGATTGATTGGCTCAAATCCCAGCAAATCACTGTTCTTTTTACTAATTTAACTCCAGGTGGTAATCCACTCGAACATACAGATATGGGAGTTTCTTCTTTAATGGATACCTGGCTAGAGGTGCGGACTTTAGAAAGTAATGGCGAGCGCAACCGAGTACTGTTTGTCCTGAAATCTCGCGGGATGGAACACTCCAATCAGGTGCGTGAATTCCGGATGACTCGGCAGGGAATAGAACTGATAGACGTTTACTTGGGAGACGGAACGGTGCTGACGGGTGTGGCACGGGCGATTCAAGAAGCAAAGGAAAAAGCGGCTAGCTTGATTCGTCAACAAGAGTTTGAACGGAAGCGACAGGAGTTGGCACGAAATAAAGCGATCGCACAATCCCAGATTGCTGCTTTACAGGCGCACATTGAGACTGAGGAGGAAGAACTCGTACTGATGAGTCAGCAAGAGGACTTACAGCAGAGCATTTTACTCCAAGACCGAATCGCGATCGCACAACTACGTAAAGCCGATTGAGCTAACTTACCCCACGTTCAGTAGGAAGAACTTGGAAGGAGGACTGAATGGACTTTCAAGAGAATAACGAGCAACTAGAACCCGAAATTTGGCAATTGCGGCTGTATGTGGCTGGACAAACTCCTAAATCGATAACGGCGTTTGCCAACCTAAAAAAAATCTGCGAAGAATATTTGCAAAATCAATATCAGATTGAAATTATTGACCTTTTAGAAAATCCCCACCTTGCCAAGCAAGACCAAATTGTCGCTCTTCCCACCTTAGTACGGAAATTGCCTCCACCCATCAAGAAAATTATTGGAGATTTATCCAATCAAGAAAAAATATTGGTAGGACTCAATCTTCAAAAAATCACACTATAACTTAAGAAAAGCTCACTGAGGAAAAATCAATGGAAAATGAATCTTCCCATAATTCTACCGAAGCATTTGAGCAAGCCCTTACTGAACTCGATGATAGACACTACTGCCTCCGTTTGTATATAGCCGGAACAACTGTACACTCTATCAACGCCCTGGAAAATATCAAAAAAATTTGCGAAGAACATCTGCAAGGGCGATACCAACTAGAAGTCATTGATATTTACCAACAGCCAGGAGTAAGCCAGAAAGAACATATTGTTGCCGTCCCTACCTTAATCAAACGACTTCCCCCTCCTTTACAGAGAATCATTGGTGATATGTCCAAGACTGAGAAAGTTATCGTGGGTTTGGATCTTGTGCCGAAAACAACTTAAAAATAAGGGTCGGTCATTATGGCTAATCCAAAAAAATCCAGAGCAGAACTTGAGCGGGAAGTTCTTGAACTCCGTGAACGACTTGAGGTAGCAGAAGAAACGTTGCGGGCAATCGCACAAGGCGAGGTCGATGCCTTAGTTATTTCCGGAGCGCAAGGTGAGCAGATTTTCACGTTACAGAGTGCTGATTATCCCTATCGGCGTTTTGTCGAAGAAATGAAAGAAGGGGCAGCTACCGTTAATTCAGACGGGATGATTTTATATTGTAATCATCGCTTGATGTCTTGGCTGAAACATCCGTTAGAAAAAATCATCGGTTCTGAACTTAAACAATACATCGTGTCTCGAAATCAGCCCATGATTCAAACCCTATTGGGGCAAGCTCAATCAGGAATTGGAAAAGGAGAATTATCCCTTCTTGCTACTGATGGAGCTGAGATTCCCGTGCAGGTTTCTATCAATACTTTGACCATGAACGATGTAACAATCAACGGCTTAATCGTAACGGATTTAACCGAACAAAAACGGAACGAAGAAATTATTACGACACAGACAGCCCAACTCATGCAGGCGAATACCCAACTCCAGCAGGAACTGCAAGAACGTCAAAAAGTAGAGGAAGCACTCCAAGAAAACCAATCCCTGCTCTATGCTATTCTTGAGGGAACCACTGACCTCATTACAGCGCTAGATCTGGACTTCAGGGTTATTGCCTTAAACAGCGCTTGCAAAGCAGAGTTTGCGAAGATTTTTGGTCGAGAAATTGAAATCGGAATGAACCTGCTCGAGGCTGTTGCCCACCTACCTGAAGAACAGGCTAAGCTTGCTCAAGTTTGGAGTCGTGCGCTTGCAGGTGAACAGTTCACGATTATTGAACCCTTTGGCGATAGGACATACGAGCGAAATTACTACGAAATCACCTATAGCAGCATCAAGGATAAACACAATCAACAAATTGGGGCATCGTTCATTGCTAAGAATGTTAGCGATCGCTTAGAGACAGAGCGAATACTCAAAGAAAGTGAAGAGCGCTTGCAGCTGGCACTTGAAGGCTCTGGAGATGGTTTTTGGGACTGGAATATTGCCACCGGAGAGGTGTATTACAGTCCCCGCTACTTAGAAATGCTGGGCTATGAGGTGGATGAGTTCCCACAAGATGTGGAAAGTTGGGAAAAATTGATTCATCCAGACGATCGGCTTCGAGTGATGAAAATCTTAGAGGCGCATTTCAAGGACAGTTCAGTTGGTTATAGCTTTGACTATCGGGTTTTAACCAAATCTGGGGAATGGAAATGGATTGCAGACTACGGCAAGGTTGTGGTTCGCGATAAGAATGGCTTGCCTTTGCGGATGGCAGGAACCCACAGAGATATTAGCGATCGCAAACTTGCCGAGCAGGAATTGGAACTTCAGGCTGTGATTACCAAGAATATGCCTGGAGGAATTTGCCTGATTAGAGCCGCCGATTGGGTGATTGTGTATGCCAATTCCAAATTTGAACAACTTTTTGGCTATGACGCAGGTGAGTTAAACGGCAAGCCTGTGTCCATTATCAACTACGAAGATGACCAAATCAATGCTTTAGAAACCGCCCAACAAATTATTCACGAAATAGAAACCTATGGTGAAGCCACCTATGAGGTACATAACATTAAAAAAGATGGCACTCTGTTTTGGTGTCGAGCAACGAGTTCAAAATTTAACCATCCTAAGTATGGAACAGTTTATGTAGCCGTTCAACAAGATATTACAGAACAAAAGCAAGTCGAAGACCTCATTAAAGCCTCTCTCAAAGAAAAAGAGGTATTACTCAAAGAAATTCACCATCGCGTCAAAAACAATTTGCAAATTGTTACGAGCCTTCTCCAAATGCAGTCTAGGCGCACTCAAGAACCACGGGCGTTAGAAGTGTTGCGAGATAGCAAAAATCGGATTGCCTCTATTGCACTGGTTCACGAAAAACTCTACCGCTCTGAAGATTTAGCCAATATTGATTTTGGTCAATACATTCCGGATTTAACAACACATTTGTTTGATACCTATAACGTTAGTTCAAATGCCGTTATTTTAAGTATTAATGTGGAGTATATCTCTCTACAAATTGAGACAGCTATTCCCTGTGCCTTGATTATCAATGAATTAGTCTCTAACTCCCTAAAATATGCTTTTCCAGGTAATCGCCAAGGAGAAATTTTTATTAATTTTTATAGTAATAGTGATAATACCATGACCTTAATCATCCAAGACAATGGTATCGGTATCTCCGAAGACTTTGACATTGAAACGACTCACTCATTAGGTCTCACCCTCGTTTATGAATTGGTAGAACAGTTAGAAGGAACCATTGAAATCGAATGTAACGCAGGCACTCAATTTAAAATTACTTTTTCTGGAGGAAAGCTATGATCTCTTTTAATAAAAATCCAACTTCAATCAACGTTACTAAAACGACTAAAATCTTGGTTGTCGAGGACGAGAGAATCATTGCTATTAATATCAGAGAAAGTTTAGAATCTCTGGGTTATGTCGTTCCAGCAATTGCCGGGTCTGGAGAGAAAGCCATTGAAAAAGCCACACAATTTCGCCCCGATTTAGTGCTAATGGATATCCGACTCAAAGGCGATATGGACGGCATCCAAGCCGCTGAACAAATTTGGAACAACCTTTCTATTCCTACCATTTACGTGACCGGACATTCTGATCAAAGTACTCTGGAACGAGCCAAGATAACGGCTCCCTTTGGCTACATCCTCAAACCCGTCAAAGAGCAGGAATTATATGTAGCGATTGAAACGGCATTGCAGCGATATGAACGAGAGCAATTGCTCAGTGCGATTCTTAGAGGGATGGGGGATGGAGTGATTTTAGTCAATCCCAAAAGTCGCGTCCAATTTCTCAATCAGGCTGCTGAATCTCTGACAGGTTGGCGGCAGGATAAAGCCAGAGACAGGGAGTTAACTGAGGTCTTTAATATTGTCGATGAACAGACTCAGCAACCTGTAAACAACCCTGTAACAGCCGTACTCCAACAAGATACCACTGTCTATCTAGAAGACCGTGTGCTGTTGATTGCTAAGAATGGCACACCGATTCCCATTGGAGACAGCGCAGCTCCAGTTAAAGATAATCAGGGTGTAATTACAGGTGTTGTCTTAGTGTTCCGAGACATCACTCAGCGTCGATTGGCTGAGGAACGAAATTTAGCAATGGAGCGTGCCCGATACTTAGAACTGCAAATGGCAGAACTTCAACGCTTGAATCAGCTTAAAGATGATTTCTTGAACACAGTTTCCCATGAGTTGCGAACACCCCTGTCGAATATCAAAATGGCTGTTCGACTGCTGGAAACTATCCTCGATCAACAGAGCATCTTAGACTCCCAAACACGCTCCAATTCCCAATTGATGAATCGCTACCTGAAGATTTTAGAAGACCAGTGCAACCAGGAACTGACGCTGGTCAACAATCTGCTTGATATGCGAGCCATTGATGCAGATGCTTACCCCCTAGAATTAACTCAAATTCAGCTACAGGAATGGATTCCCCACATTGTAGAAAGTTTTGAAGCTTGTACCCAGACTCATCAGCAAAGCTTGCAAGTCAGCTTTCCCCCAGAACTGCCGCCTGTGGTTTCAGATTTGTCCAGCCTAACCCGCATCTTATCGGAGTTACTCAATAATGCCTGCAAATATACCCCTGCTGGTGAACAAATTGTCGTGACTGTTCGAGTGATACCAACAGACAGCGACGGGCAAGTTGCCCATCCCACAACAGCTATTTCTTCGGGTGGGGTAGGGGTCCCGCCTGCCCAAGATTGTGATGAGAGTGACTCTTGCAACAGTTTTCAGGGAGACAACCAAGCCGCATCACTCCCCCTCTCCCCTTCCAGTGGTGTCCAGATTGACGTGAGCAATTCTGGAGTTGAAATTCCCACTAAAGAATTTTCCCGAATTTTTGACCCGTTCTATCGCATTCCTAACTATGACCCCTGGAAACATAGTGGCACTGGGTTGGGACTGGCACTGGTTAAAAAGCTACTTGTACGGCTACAAGGAAAAATCAATGTGATGACTACTCCAGATTGGACGACTTTCAGGATTTTGATACCAAATTTAGAATACCCCTCCCAGGAGGTGGAACGTGATTGTGATTGATAGAACTCCACCAAAAACCGACACCTCTCAAATGACTCAAATTCTAGTGGTTGAAGATGAAAGAATCATCGCCCTCAACCTGAAAGAAAATTTAGAATCTCTGGGATATTCCGTTGTGGGAATCGCTGCTTCTGGACAACAAGCGATTGAAAAAGCCACACAATTGCGTCCAGATTTAGTATTGATGGACATCCGGCTCAGAGGTGACATGGACGGTATCCAAGCCGCTGAACAAATCTGGGAGTCCCTTTCTATTCCCGTTATCTATGTCACAGGACATTCTGATCAAAGTACTCTGGAACGGGCTAAGATAACTGCCCCCTTCGGTTACGTCCTCAAACCCGTGAAAGAAAAGGAATTATCCGTAGCAATTTCCATCGCCTTGCAGCGATATGAACGAGAGCAATTGCTCAGTGCCATTCTTAGAGGAATGGGGGATGGCGTAATTGTGGTCGATAATGAACATCGCGTCAAGTCTCTCAATCAGGTAGCTGAATCCCTAACAGGTTGGCAGCTTTCCGAAGCTAGAGAGCGGCAGTTGACAGAGGTTTTCCATCTTGTCGATGAACAGACTCAGCAACCGATAGACGACCTGGTCACAGCAGTACTCCAACAAGATACCACCATCTATTTGCAAGAGAATACTTTATTAATGTCCAAGAATGGCAAAACCATTCCCATTGGAGACAGCGCCGCTCCCATTAAAGATAATAAGGGGACTCTAGCAGGAGCAGTTGTGGTCTTTCGAGATATTAGCGATGCCGTGGCGGTGGCTACGCAACGCAAACAAGCCGAAGCTGTGATGCGCGAACAATTGGAAAAAGAGCGAAAACTCAACCAACTGCAAACCCAATTTATCCGCACCGTTTCCCATGAATACCGCACACCCTTGAGTGTCATCCTTACCTGTGCTCAACTGCTAGAAAGCAATACTGAGCGATTCGACAGGGAAAAGCAACTCCGAAATTGCAAGAAAATTCAAAGCTCTGTCAAGTATATGGTTGGGCTGCTAGAAAATGTTTGGCTCTTTAAGCAAGCTGAGTCGGGTCAACTAAAGCTTAACCCCGCCCTTCTGGATTTAGAGGATTACTGTAGGCAGCTAGTCGAACAATATCAACTTATATGTCGCCAAGAGCAAGAGATTCAATTCATCTGTCGCGGCAAGCGTCGTACTGCCTGTGTAGATGAAAAATTACTCCAACAAATTCTGGGTAATTTACTCTCCAATGCCCTGAAGTA
>CBKWLJ010000417.1:0-8518 GCA_966675205.1 uncultured bacterium | reverse complement strand
ACCATCACAAGACCAATGAACGGCCTGTGCTCCCGGTTGGTAGGAAAGAGTATCGATTTCTACCTTACTCGCCACCATAAAGGAGGAGTAAAAGCCTAAACCAAAGTGACCGATAATTTGTTGGTCAGCATCTTTTTGATATTTCTGGATAAATTCTTCAGCGCTAGAGAATGCAACCTGATTAATATATTTTTTCACTTCATCGGCAGTCATGCCGATCCCGTTATCAGAGATAGAGAGGGTTTTTTTGTCTTTATCAATGCTGATAGCAATTTCCGGCTCACCCACTTCACCGTCAACTTCGCCTGCATAAGAAACCATCTTCAATTTTTGGATGGCATCCACCGCATTGGAAATCAGTTCCCGCAAGAAGATTTCATGGTCGGTGTAGAGGGACTTCTTGATAATGGGAAAGATATTCTCGGTATGGATAGTGATATTGCCCTGTTCTAAAATCGTCATGGGTGCAGCTTAATGATTAATATTGAAAGGGTCTTCAACAAGAAATTGTGTGCGATCGCTGTCTCTCCTTGCTATGGGATTGCCCTCCAAAAGAAATTCGGATTTCCCTACATCTTCCTTAGGCAGGAAGTCTCGCTAAGCAGGAACACGGAAAACACGAGTATGGAAAAGGGAAGAGGGAGAGAAGAAGAACGCCCTCTTTGCTTCTACGGGGAAAACGGGAAGTTCATTTTTCCAAGCGAGGTACGCAGTTGTTGCCAGTGCGATCGCAACTGAGGCGGCAAACGCTTTCTCAAACTGGCGCGAGACTCCTTCAGCCAAGCTTGACGGCGGTTAGCGGTAATGCATGTTTCTAACGCCTTAACCCACGGCTGAGAAATTCCCCGCTCTTTTGCTGCTTCCAGTATAGGATCGAGTTCTATCAATTGGGCTGTTTTCAGCCCTTTCATCCCCAAAATTTGAGCATCTGTCACATCCTCCTCAAAACAGGGAGGCAACCCCAAACCCATCACTCGGAAATTGAGAATAGTGCGGATGCACTTCTCGCAGCGTCCACAGTTTTTGTCAAACTGAGAACCTTGCCAACACACTCTCAAGTTGGCCATTGCTTCTTGCCATCTACCAACTTCTTGCACTTTCTGCAAGCGCGTACAGCTAGCACCATCACAGAGGAGTTGAAAGGCATTACTAGAGAGTAAGGGGTCGGTGATGGGGTTGGAACCATAAGGTAAATTGAGGGCATGATAGGGGTCAGAACTGCCTATCAAACCCGCTGTATAGCCTTTTTGGAACAATATTAGGCAAGAGGCGATCGCGACACCAAAGGCATCCTCCCAATCTTGTTTGATCTCCCGAAAATTGGTAGCGATAGGGATGAGTTCTACTCCCAAACTTTCCAGCATTGCCTTTGACTTTTGCGCGGCCAGGTTAAATTCTTCCTGCTGTTTTAAGGGAATATCAAACCCATGAACCATTAAACCGGCTTGGAGATAGCGTCGCCACCTGCCGCAACGTCCCATTCGATGACGCCATACGGTAAAACAGCCATCAACGCCACCTGAGAAGGCTGCTATAGCTTGTTCTTGCTCTGCCCTCGGTTGTTCCCGTTCTACTTCGGCTACAATCTCAACGGGTTGGTATCGCTGCGGACACCAACAATTCCAAGCGGCTTGAAACTCGGATAGGTTCTGTAATAGTGATGGGGAAACTTCGCCATGCACGACTAAATCGGCGGACTGTTCCATCGCTAAGAAAATCGTAGCGACGACAAAGGGGTTAGAACTTTTCGTCAGGTGAGAACTGTACTCAGAGGGGACACGATACCACAAGCGCGATGGGGTTTGGTTGGGTTGTTCGATGGTGACACTGACGGTTGTGAAACCCTCAACTTGGGCTGTTTCCTCTTGCCAGAGATGAATTTGCTGCATTTGTCACCCTATTAAGTGTTCCTGCTTGGGCTTTTGAATTTGACGTTTAACCGTAGGGTGGGCACTGTCTCAACAGTTGAAAAGTTGATTTTTGCATCAGTGTGTAGTGCCCACTCTACAAATAGAAATAGTTTTTTAAGCAAAATGAACCGCAGATAAACGCAGATGGACGCAGATAAAATATAAAGTTTGTACAATTCATTGGGAATGGCTATAGTTCTGGTTGTTGATAGTAAGGCTTTCTGGGATAATGGGAATCTTCACAGTAAACTCTGTCCCTTTACCTTTGGCAGAAATACAACTAATTTGACCCTTATGGTTTTCCACTACAATCTGGTGACTAATAGATAATCCTAACCCTGTGCCACTTCCTACGGGCTTTGTCGTAAAAAACGGGTCAAAAATATGCGATTGCACTTCCTCACTCATGCCGCAGCCATTGTCAGCGATCCGAATAACAACAGAGGGTTTAGCGGAAAATTCTTCCTCATGAACCACCTCGGTGCGGATGGTAATTACTCGCTCTGAAGGTTGATTTTCTAGGGCATCGATCGCATTATTCAGGAGATTCATAAACACCTGATTCAACTGGCTAGCATAACAGGTAACTCTTGGCAGTGGACTATAGTCTTTAATGACCTCAATTTTAGAACTTATCAGGCTACTCTTAGAAGCGCTGCGAATACCTTCTCCCCTCAGACGGTGTTGCAACATCAGGAGGGTGTTGTCAAGACATTCACAGATATCTACACACTTTAGTTCAGCTTCATCGACTCTGGAGAAGCTTTTTAAGGATAGGACAATCTGTTCAATACGTTCAGCACCAACCTGCATTGAATCGAGCAGTTTTGAAGCATCTTCCACTACAAATTCCCAATCGATGTATTCTGTAAACTGCTGAATTTCTGGTGTAGGATTTGGGTAAGTTTGCTGGTAGAGTTCAATCAGGTGATTCAGTTCTTGGAAGTATTCCCTCGCAATATTCACATTACCTCTGATAAAGCTCAGTGGATTGTTGATTTCATGGGCGACCCCCCCTACCATTCGTCCCAGAGAAGACATTTTTTCAGCTTGAATCAGTTTCATTTGAGTGCGTTTTAAGTCTTTGAGCGTGAGTTCTAGTGCTTGTGCTTTTTCTCGTTCTCGCTGGGTTAATTGTTGTAGGGCTTTTTCTACTTTTTGGCGTTCTTCTATCTCTTTTTGCAGGCGTTCATTGTGCTTTTGGAGTTGCTGGGTTAAAGAACGCAGATGTAAGTGAGTTTTGACGCGAGCTAAAACTTCTTGTAGTTGAATGGGCTTGCTGATGTAATCTACTGCTCCCAGGGTCAATCCTTTGACTGTATTTTCTGAATTGGCGAAATCAGTCATCGCCGTCATAAAAATAACTGGGATATCCTGTGTCTTTTCCCAAGCTTTTAATCGGCAGCAGGTTTCAAACCCGTCCATCTCCGGCATCATCACATCTAGCAAAATCAGATCGGGTGAGATTTTTTCCAGAAGTTTCAGGGTTTGGATACCACTTTTAGCTATCCGAACCTCAAACCCAGAGTCTTCCAAGAAATCTGAAACCAATTTAAGGTTTGCACTGGTATCATCTACCACCAAAATTTCCTCTTTCTTGGTGCTATTATTCATGCTTAAATCAGAGTTTGTTAAATTTTTCTGAAGGGCTTGGTCCAGAAAAAAATTTTTATATAATTTCATTTTTAGTAAAAATTCGGTAAAAATAGCCGTTTTTATTCTGGGCTTTCTGATAAACAGCAGTCAATGAAGTTGGCAATTTCTTCATATTCAAAGTCGGCGGCAAATTCCAGCATTTTGGTAGCAAAGGGACTATAGTCAGGGTTTAATTGCTGGAGTCGGATAAGTTCCTGTTCAACACCCTGCACATAGCCAGTATTGGCTGCTTCATATAGGGCAAGCAGTTCCTCGTTTGGCGGGATGACCATTTCTGCTGTTGATTTCTGGGAGTAGCGACTCGACTCATCCCCGTTGAGCTGAGATTCCCTTTCACTCTGACTGTGGTAAATCCATGACAAGTTTAAGTAACTTTTTATTTTGTCTAACAAATCTTCAGCTTGGACGGGTTTGGGGAGAAAATCGTTGCAGCCAGCTTCTAAGCTTTGAAGTCGGTCAACGGCAAACGCATTAGCAGAAATAGCGATGATAATTGTATTTTGCAGCTCTGGGAATTGACGGAGTTGTCGCGTCATCTCGTAGCCATCCATCACTGGCATGACTAAGTCAGCGAGAATCAAATCGGGTTGAAATTCTAAGGCTTTTTCTAATCCCTCTTGTCCATCGACTGCCTGTTCTACTGTAAAGCCGATGGGTTCTAGGATATTAATCAGAACGGCACAATTTTCCCATCGATCATCGACAATGAGGATTTTCTGTCTAGCGCCAGAGTAGCCAACGATGGTGCCAGTTGTTTTTACAGGGGTTGAGTTCATCGAGGTTGAGACGACTGGCACGTCTAAATCGAACCAAAATCTGCTGCCGACTTGTGGAGTACTCTCGACAAAAATTTTGCCCCCCATTAGTGCCACAATTTTTTGAGTAATTGCCAGTCCCAAACCGGTGCCTTCTGCACGGCGCGAACTATCCCCCACTTGCTCAAAGGGTAAGAAGATTTTGTCCAATTGTTCTGGTGTAATGCCAATGCCAGTATCTTCTACTTGGAAGCGCACCTTGGCAACGGATGGATTGTCGTGATTGGGTGTTAAGTTATTAGGTTTTGTTCCTGTAGCCGATGAGTTATCTATAACAGGGAAAGTGTCTGGGGCAATCTGTAAGCCATCTGTTCCCTCTACCCTATCCGTTACTCCATCCTCACTCACGTTTAAATCATCCGTTGCCAATTCGACTTTGAATGTAACGCTACCAGTGTCTGTGAATTTGACGGCATTGGAAAGTAGGTTCATTAAGACTTGGCGCAGTCGCTTTTCATCGGCATGAATGACTCTGGGCAGTTCACTCCAGGGAAGGTAGGTAAAGGTAAGGGCTTTTTGGATTGCTTTAAGCTGGAAGATTTCAGACAAGCTTGTGAGAAAGGAGGGAAAATTAAAGTCTTCTGGGTAGAGTTCGAGCTTCCCAGCTTCAATTTTAGAGAGGTCTAAAATATCATTAATCAGGGTGAGGAGGTGGGTGCCACATAGATGAATGATGCCCACACCTTTTTTTTGCTTAGGAGTGCAGTTTTTGTCCGCTTGGAGAATTTGCGCGTAGCCCAAAATGCCGTTGAGCGGGGTGCGGAGTTCGTGGCTCATATTGGCTAAGAATGCGCTTTTGGCTCGGTTAGCGGCTTCTGCGGATAGGACAGCTTGTTGGAGTTTGATTTCTGCCAGTTTCCTGTCGCTGACATCTCGATGGGTTCCGGTCATCCGCAACGGTGCGCCACTGGGATCGCGTGCGACTACCTTACCGTAATTGGCAATCCATTTCCACTCCCCTGATTTAGTGAGAACTCGATAGTCAAATTTGTAAGGAACTGAGCTGTCGGCTAAATGTGCATTTAAGGTTTCCATCACCCCAGCTTTATCATCTGGATGAATCAGTCGCTCCCAAGTACTGAGTTCTTGTGGCAGTTCGTCCGCCTTGTAACCTAGCATTTCTATCCATCGGGGACTTAAATAAAGCTCTCCTGTTTGCATATTCCAATCCCAAAATCCATCCCCAGAACCTTCTAAGGCGAGTTGCAATTGCTCCTCTCTCTCTCGCAATGTTTCTTCTGCTTTTTTGCGATCGCTAAGATCAAGGATCAGAGTGTAATAACCTCTAACCTGAGACTGGAGATCGAAGTCGGGAACCAGCATCACCGAGAGATGGCGATACCCGTCTTGCGGATTGGGGACAGTAACTTCATAATTGACTGCTTCTCCTGCCAATGCTTGCTCAATCCAGTGACGAACTAGGGCATAGTTAGTCTCGCCGATGAGTTCGCGGGTATGTCGGCCACAAATTTCCTCACGGCGCATTCCAAAATGGGCTTCGTAGGTTTTATTGACAAATTGGTAGCGTTGTTCAGTATCGGCATAGGAAATAAACACGGGTAGGGCATCTGTCAAAAGCCGTAGTTGTTCTTCCTTGTGTCGTAGTGACTCTTCGGCGAGTTTCTTGTCGCTAATATCTCGCCCCACTGCCTGCACTTCAATTAACCTACCCTGTTCATCAAATAATGCCCGGTTAATCCATTGCGTCCAGCGCACTTCGCTTTTCACAATCACCCGATTCTCAATCGTGACTACAGGATTTTCTAAACTGATGGAGTTAACGAGTCGATTGACGTGTTCGCGGTCTTCTTCAACGATAACAGGTTCGTATTTGTGTCCAATAAAGTCTTCTTGTGTTATTCCAAAATAGCGACAGTAGGCTTCATTTACAAAGCTAAGGGTTCCGTCTGGGAAGAACCGAACAATTAGGTCTGTCTGATCTTGAATAATACCGAGATAACGCTGTTCGCTCTGTCGCAAGGCTGCTTCTGCGAGTTTTTGATCGCTAATATCCGTTATCCGTACCAGATTAACTGTTTCACTTGCGATTTTGACGGGTTTTCCAGTGATATTTCCCCAAAAAATCTTCCCTTTACGAGTGAGGTATTCAACTTCTCTGCTCCAAAAACCCTTTTGATACATTTGTGCAATGCTCTCATTAAGTTCTTCGGGAGTAAAGGGGTGGCGTTGCAGAGTATAACCTTCTACACCAATGAGGTCTTCTTTACCAGTGACTTCAAACAATTCCACGGCTCGACCATTGCAATCTGTAATCCGATGCGTTTTAGGATCGACCAAAAAGAGCGCATCAGTAGATTCGTTGTAAATCGTCTCGCGGAGTTCCTTTTGTTTACGCAGTTCTTGTTCCACCTGAATGCGTAAGCGAAGCTCGTTGTAGACATCGCTAATGTCACGAGCCACCCAAACAACGGAATTATCTGGTAATGGTGAAATACAGACTGACAACCAAACCTCTCGGTTATCGATGCGTAGGCTGTAGTCAAATTTGATGTTTTGCTGAGTTTCCACTACCTCTTGAACTTTAGCAAACCAAATTTTCGCCGTATCCTCTTGAAAAAATGGCTCAACTATCGAGTTAAGACAGTTCGTGTCACAGGCGTCCCAACCAATCGCCTTTGTCGGTATAACTTGTAGGTTTTTTTTCTCATCAATGATGAGTACAATATCAGTAATCGACTCAAAGATTGTCCGAACTTGCTGAGTAGAACTGTAAAGCTTACCTTCCACCAATTCGCGTTCAGCCATTTCAACCCTTAATTGTTTGTTAGCACGGCTTAACTCTGCTGTCCGTTCGGCAACTTGGGCTTCTAAGGTGCGATTGTATTCTGCTAAAAGTTGTTCTGTTTGTTTGCGTTGTGTAATGTCAAAAAAGGCTGCGATCGCTGCTACAATTTCCCCAGATCCATCCAATAAAGGTGTACTGTAAACTTCTAAGGGAATTTTCCTATCTGGTAAACGAATTTCCATATCATTAACTCTCGCTCTTTCCCCCCTGAGCGAGCGAAAAATAGGCATATTTTCTACCGGATATAATTGTTGTGTTCCTGCCTGATAAACCTGATAAGCTTCTGCTAATTGTTCCGTTTCAGCTTCCGGTAACGTCTCGATACCGAGTAATTGCCGAGATGTTTGATTGGCATAGATGAGTTTTCCAGTAATATCGTGAACGGATACCCCCACGGGTATGGCTTCGAGAATTTGATTGAGTTTGCTCTCACTTTGGGCTAAAGCTAAATTTAAGGATTTGAGTTCGACAAAAGACTGTTGCAGTTGTGCTGTCATTTTCTTAAAAGTATTTGCCAGTTGTCCAACTTCATCAGCGCGTTGAGTTTCTATCGTTTTATCCCATTGACCGTTAGCAATATCTTGAGCAGCAAGAGTTAATTCTAGGATGGGTTGAGTAATCCAACGAGCCGTGAGAATACCAACCCCTATAGACCCTACCAAAGCAGCAAGACACAGCATAATAGTGGTACGAGTATTGGCATTAATTTGTGCCATGAAATCCGATTCGGGAACAATCACGACAACCAGCCAATCCAAGCCATATTCATCTTGGTAAGGAGTCACCCGTACAAACTGCCGCTCATGGTTACTGACTAAATTGAGCTGTTTGGTTGCTTGCAGAGTGCGAAAGTTATCAAATTTTTGGTTAAGTTGCCGAGCAATCTCTCGCGTGAGGGTATCCTTGCTATTTACCGCTAGTAATTGCTTTGGTTCCCCTTTGACTGGTTTCACCAAGAGCGATTCTTGGGTAGAAGTGGCAACCAATTTCCCAGAACGCTCCATGATCAAAACCTGTCCCGATGGCGAGAAGTGGAGTTGATTGAGAAAGGTACTCGGGGCTGAAAGTGTAAAACTAGAGACAAAAGTTCCTTGCCATTTTCCAGCCGTATCGTAGATGGGAGTAACTGCACAAGTTCCTAACAAGGGAACTACTTTGAACACATAAATTGGTGACCAAGTTTGTTTCTTGGAGGCTTTAGCCGCACGAAACCAGGGAGTAGTGTGGTTATCAACCTCAAAGGTATAGAAGATTTTGCGAGGATTGCCTTTGGGGTCTACTAACGGGACTTAAACGAAAATCGAGAAGTAATAAAGGTATAATCCAGGCAT
>CBKWLJ010000416.1:0-8523 GCA_966675205.1 uncultured bacterium | reverse complement strand
CGTGCTGGAGCACATTCAGGAAAAGCCCCTGTTTCCAAATTCAGGCAATCATAAGCACGTCGTTCGGCTTCTTTAATGATGTGTTCAAGAATCTTTGAGGCAACCCCTCTACGGCGGTGAGCCTTGGCGGTACGCATTGATTTGACTTCACCGCTTCTTGAATCTAGTTCTTTCAATGCCCCACATCCGAGTAGTTCATTGCCCTCCCATGCTGAAAAGAAAGTAATATCGGGCGAGCGCAATGCCTCTAAATCAAGAGCATGAATGCTTTCAGGCGGGGTAATTTCATGCATATTTTCGAGATGTTCCTGGAGCAAGTCAGCAATCTTTTTACCTGTTAAATCATCTTCGCGAATTTCCAATTAACTCAACTCCTTAATTTGCTAAAAAATTTTACTGTATGAGGGTTCACCTGTCTGGCTGTGCCAAAGCTTAATCGTCTCATCTTTGCTACTACTGGCAAGAACCTCTCCATGTTGTTAATAAATTTTCTTAACGTTTAAACTTTCAACTCATTTTTCCAACAGTTTCCTCCTGATGACGGAGGTATTCACGAAAACTCAATGACACTGTAGTAATAAAACAAATTGAAGGAGCAGACTGCTAAACATCAGGAGGAACATTGCATGAAACTCAAGAGTTGGACAAAATACCTGCCAGCAGTGTTGGCAGTCGGTTTCGTCATTCCAACTGCACCAACACAAGCACAAGTCTCACCTGTAATTAGAACAGAACGGGCTAACTACGAATCTCCTACAGAGACGTATTACCAGCGCTTTATGAGACTAGGCTATGCGGCGATGCTGCGAAAAGATTACACTGTTGCTGCGGACTATTTCAAACATGCGTTTTACGAGCGCCCCAACGACAGACAGGCACTAATTGCTTACACCAACGCGAAAAAATACTTTAATCCGACTGAATCGGAACCGGAAAGTATCCAAGCGACATCTGGCTACATTCGCTATATGCAACTTGGGTATAACAGGACTCGACAAGAGCATTATGAAAATGGTTTACCACATCTCCCACTACTGGATGAGAAACGCTCTAACTAGAAAAATATATCAGTAGTCGGTCATGAACTGCGTACACCAAAACGCTTGAAAATTCTTATTGCTTCTTCCCTCTGACTTCTGCCTTCTTGTAAAGTCAGGTAACAACATGAACTCATAACGTGTTCACTTCAAACAGCTCCAATGAGCTGAGCAATCGGTACAGCGATACAGGCTCTAATAGTCTTCAAACTGAATCGTATTGAGAAGGGTAATACTAATGGGTTGGAATTTTTGGCTCATTTTACAGCAAGATGAGCTATTTATAGAAGAATAGAGCGTTGAGACCTCAGAGTCTTCAAATTCTCTCGACATTAGCGATTGAAGATAACGCTTTTTATGAGTACCACATCTCAGTTGCGTTTGATTCGCTCTATCTCTAGCAATCCAACCGTCATTAGCTAGCTTAATAGAAGCAATTGCGCTTTCATTCGTCGTAAATAGCCCATTTTGATGTGATTTGAAAGCAAACACACTGGTCAGATGGCAATTACTGCAATTAGAATACCTTGTGCAGCAACCGGATTGAGAAGACTGATTGTTGAAAAAAGGACATTGAATGTTGGCACAGACATTAAGGGCTGAATGTGGCGAGTCGATAAGAGCTGGCATGACTTAAGCACCAATGTTTACTAAGGAACGATACTAAAATAGCTTTAGTGTAATGAATCTTGACAATTCTCCTCTAAAACAAAGAGGCTCATTTTTGGTCTTACTTTGATGATATTTGCTCAGCGATAGAAATTAAATCCGCAAATATCCCAGAATTAGTTCCTTCACCTTGTTGAGATTGCAGGAGGAAAATCCGAGAAAATACGGAGAAACTTGCTACGAAATAAAAATTTTACAATCTCTTTATAAAGAGGCGGCGCGATTACCATGCTACGCTCAAACCTAGTAGATAGTAGGAGTGATGAAAAGCAGGAGCCGCAGGGGAAGAGCAAATTCTCTGTGAATACTACTTCGTATAATACTTGAACACTACGCAAAAAGCGATCGCTTTTTTGGCTCAACCACTACCCTGAAAAGTAGGTCACACTTTGTGTATTTATCTTTAGTCATGCAACTTTTGCGTTTCCTGATTCCCCTACTGCTTTTGGTTACAGCCGCTGCTTGTGGTTCGCCCAATGTCTCCAATCAAGAAGCGGCAACCTCGACAGCAGAGCAAAATCCTCAAACGGCTAATTTACCTGCCGATGCTTCCACTCAGTTTAAACAGCAACAAACCACGGCTGTACCGACGAAAAGCGTCGTGCCTACTCAAACCCTAACACCCCAACCGATAAAAATTACCCTGACCGATTTACCTGCACCTTTCGCCACGAATAGCGCTTCCAAATCCCCTCAAGTCATTTCAGTTCCACAAAACCCTACACTCAACGTCCCGGCTGGTTTCCAAGTCAATGTTTATGCAGACAATTTAGATGCGCCCCGTTGGTTAGCCTTAACTCCTAGTGGTGATGTCTTAGTCACAGAAACAAGGGCAAACCGCATTCGCCTCCTGCGCGACACAGATGGTGATGGTGTTGCCGATGTCCGCCAAACCTTTGCCACGGCAGAGAATGGCGTGAATATTCCCTTTGGTATGACTTTTGCCAATAACTCCTTCTTCCTGGGTAACACAGGTGAAGTTCGACGGTATCCTTATACCAATGGTCAACAGCAACTCTCAGGCAGGGGGCAAAAAATTGCTGAGCTCACTCCCGGTGGCTATAACCAACATTGGACGCGCAACGTTGTTGCCTCACCCGATGGAACCAAGCTTTATGTCACGATAGGTTCGCGTTCCAATGTAGATGAAGAACCTCTGCCTCGCGCCTCGGTGCAAGTGATGAACCTAGACGGTTCCAATCAGCAAACCTTTGCCGACGGTTTGCGTAACCCCGTCGGACTCGACTTTCACCCCACCACAGGCGAAGTCTACGTCACTGTCAACGAACGAGATGGAATTGGGGATGACTTGGTGCCAGATTACTTGACACGCATCCGCCAAGGGGAATTTTATGGTTGGCCTTATGCTTACCTATCCCCCAATCTGCTTGAACCTCGTCAAAGTGTGAATGGAAAGAGCAAACGCCCCGATTTAGTCGCCAAAACTCAGACTCCCGATGTGCTGTTTCAGGCTCACTCAGCCGCTTTGGGATTGCAATTTTATGATGGACAAACCTTTCCGGAAAAATATCGCAATGGTGCATTTGTTGCTTTTCGTGGCTCTTGGAATCGCAATCAAGGAACTGGTTATAAAGTAGTTTTTGTTTCTTTCGACGCCTCTGGACAATCTCAAGGTTACTATGAAGACTTTCTCACCGGTTTTCTTGTCAATCCATCAGGGCCAACAACTTGGGGACGTCCAGTTGGGTTACTGATATTACCGGATGGTAGTTTGTTAGTGACAGAAGAAGCGAATAATCGAATTTACCGCATTCAGTACCGGGGTTGAGTAATTTAAAAATTGGGAATTGGGAATTAAGAATAAACACTGAATTAGAGAGAAAAACTATATCATTAACAGTGAGCTACTAAAATTTCGGCTAAATGTCGGCTATCGTGGCGTAAGATAGTTTTTCCTCTTACGAAATTACTGTTGATGAGCTTTTTATTAACTAATTTCTGGCATTCTTCAATATCCGGTTCAACGGGAAATTTTTTTTCAGTAGCATATATGCGTTGAATCATTTCACTAATCACTCCAGTATTCACGATCGCATAATCAATTAAACTGCCCTCCTCAAAATATTCCTCGATTTTCTTAATGAAATCAGATGCCTTATAACCATTGGTTTCCGCCGGGTCAGTCACCAAATTAACAATATAAGTTTTAGGGGCTAGAGATTTGGCTAGGGCTTCAGGCAGTCCTTCTACTAAAAAGTTAGGCAAAATGCTAGTGAATAAGCTGTCAGGTCCAATAACGATATGGTCGGCTTCTAGAATTGCTTGTACGACTGGTCGATAGACTTGAGCCCGACGCGACAGATAGACATATTCGATTTGACGCTCGAAATCATTGCGAAGATCGATAACCGTTTCGCCCATTAAGTCAGTTCCATCATTTAATTTCGCAATCAAATCTACATCGTTGAGTGTGACAGGTAGAACGCGCCCCTGTATATTTAATAACTTAGAAATGGATTCAATACCAAAGGCAGTACCACCTTCCCAATCATAAGCAGCAGCCAGCAATAAGTTCCCTAAACTATGCCCTTTGAGACCATTACCTTTGCAAAAACGATAGTTGAGAAAATCACTCCATTTTTTACTAGGGTCGTCGTCTGGGAGCAATTCACAAATACACTTAAGAATATCTCCAGGGGGAAGAATACCGTGTTCATCCCGTAATCGACCACTGCTACCGCCACTATCCATCATGGAGACAACAGCCGTAACCTCGGATACTTTTTTTAACTCACTCAATACTGTGCTAACACCAGAGCCTCCACCAATGACAACAATCTTAGGTTTATGCTTGTGACTCATAAGAAAAACTCGGCTAAGAGTCTAAATAGTTTTTGGTTTTGGATAAAGAGGTCTACCCGCTACAATTTTGTGCCATATAACACCCGATCGTCAAAAATCTAGCTATAGATAGTTTGAGAATATAAATGAGTTGACATTCAGGAACAATATTTTTGCTCTTACTAGTCCAGTTGCCTAGAGTTCGAGTTCAACAGAGCCATCTAAAATGTTGAGATATGAACAAATAATAGAGTTTGCCTATACCGATAAAATTAAATTGTCAAGACTGACGTTAATGTGTTCAAAAAAATTTGCATTAGCTTAACAATGATGCTGCTATTTCCCATATCGACAAAAAACCTTTTCATCCTCCTATTCTCCTGCTTCATGACACAAGGATTAGCTACAGCCGTCAATGCAGCTAATCCCCAACACCTAGAACAACTGCAAACGACTAAGTCCTGTTCTAAGTGCGATTTAACGGATGCTCAGCTAACGGCGGTGAATCTGCAAAATGCAGACTTGAGTGGGGCTAAACTTGATGGTGCTAACTTGAGTGGTGCTAATTTGAGTGGTGCTAATTTGAGTAATGCTCAAATCAGAGGAGTTGAACTTTCTGAGGCAGTGCTGGTAGGTGCCAACTTGAAACAGGCACAACTGGGGGCAAGGCAACTGGGTAAAGAACAAGTTGTTAGCAATTTACAAAAAGCCAATCTTCAAGGGGCTGACTTGACGGCGGCTAACCTCGCGGGTGCTAAGTTGATGGCAGCTAACTTAAAGGACACCAAGCTCAATTATGCACAGTTAGCGAGTGCTAATTTGGAAAAAGCAGACCTTACCCGTAGTCAACTCGCAGTCGCTAATTTAGCGGGGGCTAATTTAAAAGAGGCAAAGCTTACGACTGCTACTTTGAGTGGTGCAAATCTCACAAGTGCTCAAATGAATGGGGCAAATTTGGCTACGATTAACGCTGATAGTATTAATTTGAGTGGTGCTGACTTGCGTCAGGCAAATTTCACGGATGCGAACTTAGACCATGCCAATCTTCAAGGAGTAAATCTGCAAAATGGGCTTTTGATTGCCGCTAACTTGCGAAGTGCCAATCTCAGCGGTAGTAACTTGCTGCAAGCTAATTTGAGAGGTGCAAGTCTTAACCAAGCGAATCTCAGTACAGCGAATTTACAGGCAGCTGACTTAAGCAATGCTAAATTAGCGATCGCAAATCTTACAGGTACTCAACTCATGGGTGCCAACCTCAACTCCGCCTATCTGTACAGCGCCAACCTGACTCAAGCGAACTTGAACGGAGTAGACTTGCGCCAAGCTTTATTGCGTTCTGCTGACTTAACCCGTGCCACATTAGTGGGTGCCACGTTGGAAAATGCCAATCTCATTAGTACCCAATTAAACCAAGCCAACTTAACCTATACTGACTTGAGTCAGTGTGACTTGAGAGGGGCTTCCTTGAAACAGGCTAATCTCAGTCATGCTAACCTCAATCAAGCTGATTTAGAGCTTGCCACCTTAACCGATGCCAATCTAACAGGTGCTAATCTGAGTAATGCCAAAGTGCAAAATGCGATCGATCTCAATCTCTCTTCGATTGGTAATCGGTAATGAGCGCATGGGTTCAAAGCAGGATAACTCAACTCCTATCTTTGATCTCAACTGAGTGTCAGCTTAACCAAAGCCTCATCAACCGAACCCAGGAAAATGCCGGATTGAGCCATCTACAACCAGAAGAAGGAATTAGAGTTACGCCGCAGATAGCGACGGGACGAAAATTTGTGAGACTATAGCCAAGCGTCTTGCTTGATCAACCATCTCGACGCCAGCTAAATTCTCACACTATCTGTCCTATTGTGCCGTGTCTTGGTCATTTCTCTCTACTCACCCATCGCATCTCCATTCTATGCAACTGCGAAATTCCTTGCGTCGAACAAAGATTGTTGCCACGATTGGCCCTGCATCCAGTCATCCCGATATTTTGAGGGCAATGATTAAAGCTGGGGCTACGACACTGCGACTCAACTTTTCTCATGGTACTCATGAAGATCACCAGCGCAGTATTCGTCTCATTCGCCAGACTGCCTTTGAACTGAATCAACCCGTTGGGATTTTACAAGATTTACAAGGCCCCAAAATTCGTCTCGGGCGGTTTGAGAATGGTTCGATTGTGCTTCAGAAAGGTGATTTGTTTACCTTAACCAGCGAACGTATCACGGGTACCCAGGAAATCAGTTCAGTCACCTATGAACCCCTCGCTGATGAAGTACCAGAGGGAGCAACAATTCTCTTGGACGACGGCAAAGTTGAAATGCGAGTCGAAGAGATAGACCGAAAAAAACGAGTCTTGCGCTGTCGTGTTGTCGTTGGTGGCACCCTCTCCAATAACAAAGGCGTTAACTTTCCTGGGGTTTACCTCTCCATTAAGGCAATGACGGATAAAGACCGACAAGATTTGATGTTCGGTCTTGACCAAGGAGTGGACTGGGTTGCTTTGAGCTTTGTGCGGAACCCCCAAGATGTACTGGAAATTAAAGAACTCATTGCTAGTGCTGGCAAGGAAACGCCAGTCATTGTCAAGATTGAAAAGCACGAAGCCATCGAACAAATGGAGGCAATTCTCTCCCTCTCCGATGGTGTCATGGTTGCTAGAGGAGACTTAGGGGTTGAACTGCCCGCAGAAGATGTTCCTATTTTGCAAAAGCGCCTGATTGCTACAGCTAATCACTTGGGAATTCCGGTGATTACTGCCACTCAGATGCTAGACAGCATGGTGAACGCACCTCGACCCACCCGTGCAGAGATTTCCGATGTCGCCAATGCCATCCTTGATGGGACTGATGCGGTAATGCTCTCTAATGAAGCGGCTGTCGGGAAATACCCCGTTGAAGCCGTTGAAACCATGGCACGGATTGCTGTGCGGATTGAGCAAGAACAAATTGTGTGTAATGCCAAGGATGCTAGACGCTCCATTCCTAATGCGATTGCTCAGGCTGTGGGTCAAATTGCTGAGCAGTTACAGGCAGCAGCGATTATGACTTTGACGAAAACTGGGGCAACAGCACGCAACGTTTCCAAATTCCGCCCCTCTACGCCAATTCTGGCGGTCACTCCTCATGTGGATGTAGCACGACAGTTACAGCTCGTGTGGGGTGTCAGACCTTTGTTAGTACTGGATTTACCCTCCACAGGACAGACTTTCCAAGCCGCTATGAACGTTGCTCAGGAAAAGTATCTTTTGGCAGAAGGGGATTTGGTCGTGATGACGGCAGGGACACTCCAAGGTGTACCCGGTTCGACTGACTTGATTAAGGTCGAGGTTGTAAACGCTGTACTCGGCCAGGGAATTGGTATTGGTCAAGGTTCAGTAAGTGGCCTGGCTCGCGTTGCTCACAGCGCTGCGGAAATTGCGAATTTTAACCCTGGAGAAATCCTGATTGTGCCTTCAACGAATGCTGACTTTGTCGAAGTGATTCGCAAAGCGGGTGGCATTGTTACGGAAGAAGGGAGCTTAACCAGTCATGCTGCGGTGATTGGTATGCGTTTGGGTGTGCCGGTCATTGTTGGTGTTAAGGATGCCACCAAAGTTATCCGAGATGGCGCAATTTTAACGATGGATACCCCTAGAGGCTTGGTCTATTCTGGCGCTATGGGTGGAAACACTCTAAAAGGAGCACTGATGGTTTAGGCTGGACTACAATCCGGGTTTTTTGAATTATGAATTATGAATTATGAATTATGAATTGGGTTTGAGTTCCTCTCTCAAGTTGTTTGTGAGTTAGGACTCTGTTGCACCAGGAGGTGTGCCCATTTCGCTCTCTTGTTGGCAGGAGTTTAAATCTTCTGCCAACTTTTCATATTTATAGTCCACCCTAAAGCGAATGACTTTCTTTAACGGTCCAAGCGACCACGTATCAGTAACAGGACTTACGCACAGACCTTGTATAGAGTAGGGTTCAGGGGGCGACAAGCGCCCTAGAAGGCTTCCTGTATAAGCGTTAGCGCCCTC
>CBKWLJ010000415.1:0-8532 GCA_966675205.1 uncultured bacterium | reverse complement strand
GATACAGGCAGTAGCATCGCTGGTATCTTGCTGTTGCCCGAAAGTATTTTGATGGTTGCCTCCAACCCAGTCCTCACAAGTCAAGGCACTGGCCCTAGTCGAGGTTCCCTGATGATGGCTAGCTATCTTAATACCAAGAGAATTGAGCAACTGGCTCAACGCACTCAACTGTCTCTGAGGATGTACCGAGTCGATGATGCTCAGATGCCTCCTGATTTTCAAACAGCACGTTCGGTTTTAGAAAAAACAGAAACAAAAACTACACTCAACACTCAACAATCACCTATCCTTATTCAACCTCTGAGTGCTGATGTGATTGCAGGTTATATCTTAATTCGAGATATTTATAACAAACCTGCACTGCTGTTACGGGCAGATATGCCCAGAGAAATTTACCAACAAGGTCAAGTGAGTCTATATTACCTTATTTTGTCCCTCTTTGGGGTAGGAATTGTTTTTACCATTGGGACTTTATGGTTATTAGAAAAAACAGTCCTATCGCGGTTAGACCATCTCAGCAGTAATGTTGAAAGAATTGGTGCAAGCAGTGACCTTTCCCTGCGTGTATTTGTAACGGGTAATGATGAATTAACGACACTGGGTAACACAATTAACTCAACCTTAGCGGCTTTAGAGTCCGCTTCCCACAAATTAGTAGAAGAGCGAGAAAAAGCAGAACGATTACTCCTAAACATTTTACCCGAATCAATTGCTAAGCGATTGGAGCAAGAACAGGAGACTATTGCGGATAGCTTTGATGAAGCTACTGTTTTGTTTGCCGATATTGTTAATTTTACCAATCTTTCGAGTGAGATATCTCCCACCGAACTCGTTGGTTTACTCAATGAAATTTTCTCTCGATTTGACCGCTTAGTAGAACGGTATAACTTAGAAAAAATTAAGACAATTGGCGACTCCTATATGGTTGTGGGAGGCTTGCCCTTACCATGCAACGATCATGCTGAAGCAGTTGCCGAATTTGCCCTAGAGATGCAGCAAGAAATTCAGCAGTTTAATACTGAAAAAAATCAAAATTTTAGAATGCGAATTGGGATTAATACTGGCCCTGTAGTGGCTGGAGTGATTGGGTTGAAAAAGTTTATTTACGACCTTTGGGGCGATACAGTGAATACAGCCAGTCGTATGGAATCTCATGGCGTTCCTGGTTGTATTCAGGTTTCAAGTACGACGTATGAACGATTGAAAGACAACTATATTTTTCAAGAACGGGGCATGATTGATGTAAGGGGGAAGGGCAAGATGACGACTTATTTACTCACTGATAGGAAATTTAACACTAATGATTTCTCTTAGCCTCCTTAGTTGGTAGGGGGTTGGAATCGTTGCAGTTTTGCGATCGCGTTCTAGTATAGCAGAAGGCAAAGGGCAAAAGGTTTATTATTAGTACGTGGTCATTTTAGTTGATCAATCTGTCCTAACCTTTATGGCGACAGCTATACATTTAAATTATTCCCATTAAAACTGACGCTCCAGAGTTTTATGTAAATTGCTTAAGCTGACTAATATAAAACCTTTTAGCCATAAAAATGAATTTAATCTCCCTATTTAGGGGAGTAAATTTTTTGATTCTCTAACCATGCCACAACCATTATTTGAAGCTGATCATAGTTTACTTTACCTTGAGCATTGCGAGGCAATTTTTCAACCGGAATCCAATATTTGGGGCTTTTGTATTTACTCAATCTATTCTCAAGAGTCCTTTGCAAGCAAGCAATAGAATTTACTTCAACACAGGGAACATAAACAGCCGTAACAACTTGACCCCAATGAGAATCGGGTATACCAATGACACAAACATCGCTAACTTGTTGAGTTGCTTGAATCGCAGCTTCTACTTCAGCAGGAAAAACATTCTCTCCACCTGTAATAATCTTCCTGCTGTTACGTCCAACGATATGTAAGTAACCCTCATCATCAAAAAATCCTAAGTCATCTGATTGTAGAGGTTGGATTGGGAATTTAAAATTGTCAGTCCCCCATTTCACTTCAGGATAGTAACCCAGTGCTAAAGAATCGGCTTGAATAGTAATAATACCTGTTTGATTTGTGCCTAATTGTTCCCCAGTGGAACTACAAATCGTAATTTGAGCATGAGGAAGAATTTGACCACAGCTATTGTTACCCGCGAGGAAATCTTCGGATTTGAGCGTAACCACTTGAGAGGCGGTTTCTGTCATGCCGTAGGTGGGTGATAAGGGAATATTGCTATTTCTCGCTTGTTCTAAAAGAGATTCCCAAGCAGGCGCACCTCCTAAAAGAACTGTCCGAAACTGAGATAACCAAAGGGTTAGCTGGGAATTTTGTAGGCAACGTTGTAACTGAGTTGGAACTAAAGAAATGAAAAATTCGACTGGATTAATTCCAAAGTTTTCTCCTACTTCCAACTGTTTGGACGACTTAATGATTAGCCTTCCTCCTGTAGTAAAAGAACGCATAAACTGCATCAATCCACTAACGTGATACAGCGGTAAAACACAAAAGGAATTAACTGGATTCTCCCCAAAATACTGATGAAATCCGCGTACCGATGCCATTAAAGTTTCCCAAGTGTGGATGGCAAAGCGGATTTTACCGGAGGTTCCTCCGGTGGGTATCATAATTTGATTGGGGAATGGGGAATGGGGAATGGGGAGATGAGGAGATGGGGAGATGGGGAGATAGGTATTAGCTTCTTGCCCAAAAATTAAATCAGGTTGGACGAGTTCAAAAACTTGCTGCCATTCTTGTTGTGTCCAGTTGGGATTGCATAAGAAAACGGGACAGTTGGCGGTAACGGCGGCAAGGAAAGCGGCAAGAAATTTTAGAGGATTGGGTTCAGCGAGGAGGATTTTGGGTGGAATTTTCCCTTGTGAGGATTGGGTTAATTGCTCGAGGTATTGTTCGGTGAGGCGGTAAAATTCGATGCTATCGTAACCCATTAGCCAATCAGTACTGGCACGCTGTTTGAGATATGCTAAGGGTTCTGCCATAAGTGTTCCAACCAGGTTTGCTCATCTTCATTGAACCAGTGATTGACGCCAAAACCAACAGCGCGATGGGGGTTGGAGAGTTCAGAGGCGAGTTGGAGGGCCGCTTGTCGTGCGATCGCAGTTTCAAATACTGACGAAAATACTGCATCGATATGGTATTGTTGGCAGAACTGCCGCAAGCGTCTAGGAGAACCTGCGATCGCAACCTTAATCACAAAAATTCCCCGCCATCCCCGTTGGTAACAATTCTCCAATGAGTTAATCGTTGCTACCGATTCATCTAAGGCAAGGGGTGTAGCATATTGAAGACTCATCTCCAACATGGCGTCGAATTGTTCAGGAGGTAACGGTTGTTCCAAAAATTCAACTTTTCCTGTTTTATCTGCTGCCTGCAACCATTGATGTGCTTGTTGCTGAGTGAGTCCCCCATTTGCATCCAATCGCAATTTCGCCGACGATGGCAGTGATTGAATCAGTTGGTGCAATAGCTCAAGTTCATCTGCGATCGCACTAACGCCAATTTTCCATTTAAAGGTACGATAACCTTGATTCCAGGGAGTTTGCCACGACTGTAATGCCGCCTCCCCAGTGGGTAGTAGATAACTATAGGCGATTTTGGATTTTGGATTTTGGATTTTGGATTTTGGATTGGCAAAATTCTCGCTTATCTCCCGATTCCCGATAGGCGTAGCCGGACGCAGCGCAGCGAGTATTCCCGATTCCCATGCCGACTCAAATCCGAACTGACAAGCAGGGAGTTCATCTGGGATGGAAAAAACCTCTGTCTCTGTAATTTTTGAGGGGAATTGCTGGCAAAATTCCAATGCTTGCACTAAAGTTTCAGAACCAAACCAAGGAATAGGCGCAATTTCACCCCAGCTAATTTTTCCGGTTTCATCCCTGAGGCGAAGAATGATACCCTCTCGAATATCCCAAGTCCCGTGATGGGTAGAGAGAGGACGTTGAAAAGGACGTTGGTAAGGACGAAATTCAAATTGATAAGCTGACAAATATAGGCTTGACATCTTATTTACTGGTAGGGACACAGACAAAGCCCTTGCCCTTACTGGATTCTACGCTGTTGTAAACACAGATATAGATGCAAAGAGAGCTGCTGAATTTACACCTTATCTGTGTTCATCTGTGTGCATCTGTGGTTTTTCTTCCCAAAAATGTGAATGTCTTTCGACTGATGCAAAAAATCGGAAGACTAATGATGACTAACCAATAACAAATCCCAACCCCAGCAATAATCCACTCCAAAAGTGCATTCCGATCGCAATAAACTTACTATTGCTCACTTTTTCTGGTTGGTCGTGATACTGGTGGACGTGCCGACATAACTTAAAAGCAAGGGGTAAACTGACAAACACCAGTAGTGTCCACAGGGGGAAAATACCCAAGAAAACGAATAAACCCGCGATCGCATAAACACCGCCACTCACCCACCATAGCACTTGAGAACCCCGCTTCGTTCCCAGGCGGACAATAGGCGAAAGCTTACCGACGGCGGCATCGTCCTCAACTTGGTGGAAATGGGAGCAAAACAAAATGATACTAGTAATGATGCCAACAATCACGGATGCCGCTAAACTGTTCATTGACCAGGTTTGAGTTTGAGAGTAGTAAGCGGCTTCTACTGCCATGGGACCAAAGGTGACGAAACAGATAATCTCGCCTAATCCCTGGTAACCCAAGCGAAATGGTGGTCCCTGGTAGGTGTATCCCAAAGCACAACACAGAAGGATGAGGGCAATGAGGGTTAAGTCGTGCTGCCACCATGCGATCGCTAAAATTCCCAGAATCCCAGCGGCTAAAAATAGATTACTTAAGCCAAAAATTAGGGCTTTATTTCCGGTTAAATTGACCAAAGAATGCGCTTTATTTTTATCAACTCCTGTTTCCGAATCAAAAACATCATTACTCAAATTCAGCCAAGCAATAATCAAAATCGCTGACATTAAAAAAGTCGAAAAAATTGCGCCATTCATCATCCGATTTTCAGCAAAAGCTACGGCGGTTCCGACCCAAATCGGGATGATTGCCACGCTATACATCGGTGGCTTAATGGCAGCTAGCCACAACTTGTTATTTGATTGTTCGACAAAACTTGTAGTCATCAGATCGAATCGACTAAATTACTATAAACTAAGAATTTGTTGAACTTTTGTCTCGTTTTTTAAGGATGGATTTAGACTTCCAATTGTGCTAGTGCAGCGCGACGAAAATAACCCACTCGTCCAAAAAGGTGAAAAAGCTTATTGTACAAGCAACATCCCTTTTGCCTCGGAGTCTTATCTCGTTCGCCTTCTGGCACTAGAAATGCAACCTCCTACCCTCCTCTCTTTTGTTGTAGAGTTTATAGCACCATGACCACACCACTGAGCCATGTCGGTATCATGGTCGGTGGCGATCGCTTCTTCGATACCCTTAGTAAATTGACGTTACTCCAATTGCTCATCTTGTGCTATCGGTAGGTTTTCACCCCCCTAGCAGGGAATCTGACTAGGTGGAGTCAAGTCTAAACAAAGGTGTCAATCGACACCGGGAGTTAGGTAAGGAGCTAGTATGTCCCTTTAGACATCCCACCATTGTTAATGAGACTTTAGGAACAGAACTTCAAAAAACTTTACTATTCCCGATTCTCTATGTCAGTCATTCCGTATCGCACTCATCTCTTTCAAGAACGCCGTGAGCTTTTGCAATTGCTGTTGACTGGAAAACAGCAATCCATCGAAAAAGGTTGCCCTCAGATTGTGAGTATTTCTCAAGAAATTCAACCCTTAGATCCACTCGCTGTCCTCCAAGGAATTGCTAAGCCGGAGCAACTTCAATTTTATTGGGAAAAAGCCAGCAAAAAATTAGCGATCGCAGCGATTGATGCCGCTGTTTCTCTTAAATTTGAAGGAGCAAATCGCTTTCATAAAGCTCAACAGTTTATCCAATCTCACTTAACAAACATCCTGCCTTATGGCGACCTCCATCTCCCTTTTTCTGGCCCTCATTTTTTCTGTAGCTTCACCTTCTTTGAGAAAAAAATAACTTCTCATTCCCCATTCCCTGCCGCCACCCTGTTCTTACCTCGCTGGCAAGTTTCTTGTTATCAAGGTAGCTGTATCGTTGTTGCTAATGTCGAAGTAACTCCTCAAGTCAATATTGCTTTACTTGCAGAACGATTGGGCAACCAACTCCGAAGAATTAGCTGGTATGACCGGAGAGTGTCTAATATTTATGAAATTGCACCGAATAAAACAGTTAAACCTGCGGGTAAAAGTGCAGAACACTTCAAAACATCGGTGAAATCTGCATTAGAATCTATTCGGATTAATCAATTAAAAAAAATTGTTCTGGCCAGTACGATTGATGTAATTTCTCCAGAACCTTTTAATGGAATTGATTCTCTAGATACTTTGCGAAAGCGTCATCCTGATTGTTATGTTTTTTCGACCAGTAACGGCAAAGGACAGCATTTTATTGGTGCGAGTCCCGAACGGTTACTCAGCATTCACAATCATCGTTTAGAAGTGGATTCCCTAGCTGGTTCTGCACCACGAGGTAAAACCGCAGCTGAAGATACCGCTTTTGGCTCTCGATTGCTCGGTAGTGAAAAAGAACGACGCGAACATCAGTTTGTGATTAATTTTATTACTGAACGTTTATCGAGCTTGGGTTTAGTCCCTTGGATTATGCCAACTCCTCAACTCCTCAAACTCTCCAATATTCAACATTTATGGACACCCATTCAAGCTGAAGTCATTAAAGGTATCCATCCTCTAGAAATTGTTGCTCAACTCCACCCCACTCCAGCAGTTGCAGGCGTTCCCACTAAGACAGCTCAAGATTTAATTCGCCGCTATGAAACGTTTGACCGCGCTCTGTATGCTGCACCTTTAGGTTGGGTCGATCATCGAGGGAATTGTGAATTTATTGTAGGAATTCGTTCGGCTTTAATAGAGAGTGAAAAACCGCCTCGACTTTTTACTAACACTTATCGGGCAAGACTTTATGCAGGTGCGGGTATTGTTGCTGGTTCCGACCCCAACAAAGAATTGGCAGAAATTCAACTTAAACTTCAGGCTTTATTAAAAGCCTTACTTTAAGGGAATCTCATCTTTATTGATCTACTGTTTTAGGAAATCAGGGTAAATAGGTAATGAGAAATAGATAAAGAGCCTATCTATTACTTTTTACCTATTACCCTGGGCTATTTCAGGTTAGCCTAGTGATAGGTGTTTCTGGGACGAATGGCACTTATGCAAAATAATCAGTTTGATTGTAATCCTTGACCTGACACCCGTTGGAACAATTAGCTGACAAACTCTCAGTTCACCTGCTTGTGTGGTTCCAGGTTTGTTGAGCTGAGCCGCTGGAGAGTACATGGCTTGAAAGTGGTGATTACTCTTTAATTCTGCACCTAGTTCAGCTTTGGTGACATAGCGATGCGCTTTAAAATACACTTGTCGTGCATAATAAACAGCGCAGTGGTTACAACGTAGAAAAGTCAGAAGCTTCTGTTGAGTGTTGTTCACCCTCTGGTGAAGACAAGATTCTCTGCTCAATCCTTTTGTTGGGAGGTAATAACTTCGACCGGACGTAAGAGCTTGTCACCCCAATGAAATCCCCGGCGAACAACTTTTGTGATAGTTTGGTCTTCAAGGTCATCTCGGACTTCACGACCGACTACCTGGCACAGACTGAAATCCGGCTGATTTCCTTGAAAATCGATGGGATGCACTTGTCGCTGCTCAAGGATGAAAAGAAGCATTCTCTGAATACTGTCCAACGATGAAGGCAAACGCGCCCAAGATTGAGGATTAGGTTCAGGATGTTCTGCCATGTAGTTCAGCAAGGACTCTAGAGCATCGCATACTCCTAACAGTTCCTGAAACAGTTGCTCGTTTGCTGCCGTTGCAGTTTTCTGCTCTTGACGCCGTGCTTGTTGGAGAGAACATTTTTCCTTGAGAAGCATTTGGAGTTCTTGTAGCAGCCTATCACGTTGCTCCTGGCTCAAGTGAAATAGTTGTGATGAGTCAGTCATTTGTTTATTTACTGAAGAAATTTGATAAAGTTTCTCCCAGCCTTTTGTCAATTTCAGTGACTTGAGCAGAGGCAGCGATCGCATCTTCTATTCCATCAAATTCAGACAAAAACTCAAGCATGGGAACAGGTTCAAACAATGCTGAAAAATCGGTACGCTGGAACTCTCTGACCGAGGAAACGCTTGGTGGAATGGGGAGCAAATAGTCAGCGACGAGACGTTCTCTAGGATTCATCAATTGCTTTCGCGACGAGGCAATGACATCTACCGGATACTTTCGTTGCTGCATTGCCACGATAAACGCCTTGGCAATCTCAGTCATTGACGCATTTGGCGAGACACCGAGAACCTCGTAGGGATTGGGGGCAGACATTTTATTTATCCTCCTGTTACACGCCTTAGCCTGTAGCAAAGTTCCGGAACTGGGAAAGTCGGTTCCTCAGATTGGAGTTCCCAAGCCCAATCACAAATTAAGCGTGTATCTTCAAAGCTTAACAGCAGACC
>CBKWLJ010000414.1:0-8560 GCA_966675205.1 uncultured bacterium | reverse complement strand
TCACCGTTTGTTTTAATTGGGAATTGGTTGTAGGAATTTTAGGTATTTGTAGGGTACGTTAGCGTCAGCGTAACATATCAATTGGAAACAGTATAGCAGATGATTCAGGAACTGTTGAAAAATTAGCAATTTCTTGCGATACTTAACAGAATATCCAGTTTTGTAGACACACCCTAATTGCTGAATCCTTTGTTATTCTTACATGCTTTGCAGTTGCTCAATCGGGATGTATGAACCGCCGTATCCCAAGCCTGCAATTAGGTTCTGGAAGACCTGAATGAGAGAATCTTGACGCAAAGCTGCGGCGGCTTTCAGTCCGATGAGAACTATCTCTTGCCCCGGAGTTAAATTATCAGCAATAGTGAGGGGAGTTCCGTCAGGAGTCAGGTAGCAGATTGAGTCAGGTGCTATTGCAATCGGTTCTGCTCTGTTGCTTTGCCATGCAATCAGGTTTTCGTTTTGATACATGACGGTGGCTATTGCAGTGTCATTTTTGATCTTTAAAATGCCCCAGGCAAACCCCTCTTCAACTCGCTCTTTCACTGAGACAATCGTTCCCCGAAATAACTCGAAGGCGCACTGGCTATCGCAACGACTGGAGTCATTCAAAAAGTTTAGCAGTGTCTTCACTGGATCTTGGTTGTTCCCTCTCGCCTGACGCAGCGTAGCGCCTACTTCCAAAGCTCGACTAATAGTACCGACAACAATTGGTTTCTGCTCTCGCAGGGTTTTACCATCCATTGCATGGGTGGCAATTGCGGCTTCATTGCCAAATTGATCGGTGCTGAGTATGTTTCTTGCGAGTTTCTCCATCACTGAGGGAGTGTTTGCATGGAGTATTGTTTTAATTTCCTCGTTTATTGCTGACCTAAGATTAGATAGAGTGGAGGGACATACAGAAATACCACTGGCAGCGTAGGTAGTCGTTTCCAGTTTAGGGACAGCCCTTCCCGCGCCATCTCCATCAACAATGGGAATGTTTTTTTTAACGGCGACAGCCATGGGAGCAATGGTATTCACTGCACCCGTTTCTATTGGCAAAGTGTAAGAGAATTTCTTGGTGAGACTTTGTTCTAAAAGCTCGAAGGTTTCAATTAAAATCTCAATAGGACCAGCTAGGGGATTTGCACTGATATTTTGCCGCAGAAACGGCAGGAAATAAGATACTCTTTGCGATGGAGGAGCCTTTTTTGTCCCCATGCCTGCGGTAACAGCTCCCCATAAGTCAACATCCACCTCATCTACCGTTATCAGTTGGACAGGTTCTGTAATCAATTTAACAATTTCAAGACCCATACTGAGAGGTCCACCCCCTCCACTCCCTAAAAAAGCAGCACCATGTACGATGTCTTCAAGGTCTTGGGCGCTAAGCTTTCTCATTCTGTATTCCTCCTCTTCATCCTGTTTGGTGTGAATACTTCTAATCTTTAGATTTTGCTAACAATATCTCAGACTAATTGAAAAAACCAGATAGAATAATCTGGTTTAATTAAACTGGCAGGAAAGATTATGTCTCAAGAAAACTTAGAAACTTTTAAACAAGTACTCTTGAAATCCACGCTGCTGCAAGAAAGGCTCAAGCCTGCCCTTGACAGGCGAAGCTTTGTCAACCTAGTGGTTGAGTTGGGTGCAGAAAGGGGCTACAGTTTTACTGCTGAGGAAGTAGAGCTGTCACTTTTGGAACCTGCTCCACTAGCAGCAACTGGTCAATTTCGGGTTGAACCCATAAAAAATTTGTGGTGAACAAACCAATCCCCCTCTCCATCAACTTAGGGTAACGACTACGTCTAACTACAGACTTTCCCGCAATTGGAATGGTAGCAACTTCCTCTAAAAACACTATAGGGTCTTACCAAGGGTAGTGTAAGCCATGAATGGTTCAATGGCAGATTACCTGCGAGTAGTTACTCCCCACCTTCACCCAGAATTAGTTTTGCCCGAAGCCCTATCTCGCATTCAGTCACTAGCCGAAATCTTACCCCTCGTTTCCGATGCTATCTTGGAATGTCGTCTAGGTGAGGGTCAATCTAGAGTGGACTTCCAAATCACTCTCTCGCGCAACACCCCAAACCTGGCAGAAGATTTCCTTAGTTCATCAGCATGGCAAGCTGTTTGGGACTATTGTCAGGAGTGGTCTGAGCCGGATTCTTTCCTGTATCAGAATATTGACAATATTACTCTAGAATTCGATTTGGATAAGCAGCGCTCGCAGGTGCCAATTCCCAGTATTGGCTTAGCTCTGAATCGGGAAGTTGGCAGAGAAGAATTGAGCCTGATGAAGATTATTGAAAGATTGTCTCTCATCCGATTCAAGCATTTAGCGTCCTCTGACTTGGAATCAAATCTCCAGCGTTGTGTTAATTCCTTACCTGATGGTGCGAGAATTGCTGGTCTCGGCTTAATGCTGTCTCGCCCAACCAACGTGGTAAAGGTTGTGGTGAAAGAAATGCCTCCACAGCAGTTTTCTGATTACCTGGTACACATTGGTTGGACACAACCAACAGATTGCCTCTCGGCGCTGGCTTCTACCTTCTCTGAGTTTGTAGGCTCTCTTGCTTTGTCTTTTGACATCGGCGATACAATTTATCCCAGAATTGGTCTGGAATGTTTCTGGGAAAAGCAACCCTTTGACGAACCGCGCTGGCAGCTATTTTTAGACCATCTGGTTGAAAGGGGTTTGTGTACTCCAGCCAAGCAAAATGCTCTACTCGCATGGTCTGGATTTTCTCAGAGAGCCGATCACCCAGAGTTGTGGCCCCCTAACCTAAATTGGGGCGATCGATTTTTCGGGTCTCAAGCCGTCAGCGTCTTTTCCAGAACCATCTATGAGCTAAAAATTGTCTATGAACCGGGCACACCTTTAGAAGCTAAAGCCTATTTGGTATTTGCTCACAATTGGTGTGAGACTGATAAGTAGGTAGGCATTAATATTTGTCGTTGAGGCAAGGCAGAGGGGAGAAGGCAGAAGGCAGAAGGGAAGAGGATTTTAGTCTTCTAACATTTGTTGATATACCTTCGTTTATTTGTGCCTACCTACTTACCTAAACTACTTTTTGTATAGAATACTCCTCAGCCCATAATCAAAGATTGGTAAAATGCCCATCCCACAAGAAATAGGCTAAATGCCAACAAGTTCATTAAATCAAGGGCAGCTTAGTAAGCTAGGTCAAACTTTTTCAGAAAATCGCATATTGCCTTGTTAGTAAGTCATTAAGCAATGCAACAGACTCAAGGATTGACCAATAAAATCCCGAAAAATGTAAAGTATCCATCCTTGCCTAAGGATTCAGCTTTCTGTCGAAGGTTCTGGGGAGTATTAGAACTTTCGGCAACTTTACTTTTGAGCCTTGTTGCCTCTGGAAATAAAGCCATAGCTCAAATTGCTCCGGATGCGACCTTAGGCACTGAAGGCTCAACCCTTCAACCTAACCTTATCATCAACGGTATTCCGAGCACTCGGATAGACGGTGGAGCCATTCGCGGCACGAACTTATTTCACAGCTTTCTAGAGTTTAATGTAGAGGCAGGACGGGGGGCATATTTTACCAATCCAGCAGGTATTGAAAACATATTCAGTCGAGTTACAGGAGGTACACCCTCCAATATTTTTGGCACTCTCGGCGTTTTGGGCAATGCCAATCTGTTTTTGCTCAATCCCAATGGCATTATTTTTGGGCAGAGTGCCAGTCTCGATGTCAAGGGTTCATTTTTAGCGACAACGGCTAACAGCATCAACTTTGCAGATGGCACAACTTTCAGTAGCACGAATTCCCAAGTGCCGCCTCTGTTAACTGTGAGTGTTCCCGTTGGATTGGGATTTGGGAACAATCCCGGAGCCATTCAGGTGCAAGGTACAGGTCACAGCTTAACAGTAGCTAGCGTCGCTTTCCCACTCATCGACAGGGGCAATAATACCAGTGGACTGCGAGTGCAGCCCGGAAAGACTTTAGCCTTAGTCGGCGGCAATGTAGCTTTGGACGGCGGCATTGTGACGGCAGAGGGAGGACGGATTGAGCTGGGCAGTGTTAGTGCAGGTCAAGTCAGTCTCAATCCTATTCCTCAAGGCTGGACTTTAGGCTATGAGAGTGTGCAGAAATTTCAGAATATCACTCTACGTAGACAGTCTTTAGTTGATGCCAGTGGTGTTGGAAGTGGCTCGATACAGGTGCAGGGTGCAAAGGTATCACTGAACGATGGTTCAATCGTTTTGATTCAAAACCAGGGAATTCAATCGTCAGGAAGCATTTTGGTCAGTGCCTCCGAGTCTCTGGAATTAAGCGGAACGAATCTCAATCCAGAAAAGACAGTTCAGAGCGGCTTGAACAATCAAACGGTGGGAGGGGCAGATGGGGGAGACATAGTAGTTTCAACCAAGCACCTGGTAATTCAAGATGGGGCAGCCATTAATGCGAGAACCTTCTTCAATGCTGGCAAGGGTGGCAATATCACTATCAATGCTTCTGAATCGGTTCAATTAAGTGGGTTTTCACCTGTTAATCCGTTTGCTGTCAGCACCATCGCTACTACCACTAACGGCTCTGGTAATGGCGGAAATATCACTTTATCAACTGAGCACTTGACTCTTCGCAATGGTGCAAATATGGGAGCTGGAACAGCCTCCACGGGTGCGGGAGGAGATGTGGTAGTAAATGCAACTGATTCTGTAGAGCTGATGGGTGCAAATCCAATCTCTTTTTTTTCCAGTGCTTTGACTACTTCAACACTTAATAGCGGCAATGCTGGTAGCTTAACCGTTAATACTAGAAGGTTACTGCTTCGAGATGGCGGAAGAGTTGATGCTTCCACCTTTGTTAGTGGTAAGGCTGGAAGTGTTACGATCAACGCCTCCAAGTTGGTAGAGGTGAGTGGAACAGTACCAGGGTCACTCAATCCCAGCCTCATCATATCGTCTGCCAATATTTTGGATGAACAGCTCCGATTGGCATTCGGACTGCCGGACGTACCCAGTGGAGACTCTGGCAACGTGACGATTAACACGAACCAATTGAGGGTTACAGATGGAGCTCAAGTCACAGTAAGGAATGATGGTACAGGTAGGGCAGGGACACTTACTGTTAACGCTGACTCCATCGTTCTGGACAATCAAGGGGGTATCACAGCCGTCAGCGGAACATCTGGTGAAAGGGAAAACGAGGCTAATATTACCCTCAATGTCCGGGATTCCTTACAAATGCGCCGCAACAGTTTAATTTCAGCAGAAGCTCGCGGCGATCAAAAGGGCGGCAACATCACTATTAATGCAGGTGTGATTGGCGCTGTCCCCAAAGAAGATAGCGACATCACCGCCAGGGCGCCCCAAGGCACCGGAGGACGGATTACTATCAACGCTCACGCCATTTTTGGCACACAAGTCCGCCCCAATCTAACCCCGAAAAGCGACATCACTGCCGAAGGGAAAACGGCCGAGTTGAATGGCACTGTCATCATTAATACCCCGGAACTCAGCCTGGACAGCAGCCTTCTACAACAAGAACCTAATTTTGTCAATATCGAACAAGCGATCGCAAATAGCTGTTTTGCCCGTCGCAATGCCCAACAAGGCAGCTTCACCGTAACTGGCACAAGCGGTTTACCCGCAACTCCCTACGAAGCCCTCAGTAGCCGGTACGCTGTTACTCAAGTCCAGGGACTTCCCTCGGAAGACGGGACACGGGGAGATGGGGATAAGGAGACACGGGGACACGGAGACGCGGGGACGCGGGGACGGGAAAGAGAGTTAGTGCAAAATGTTGGTGAACAATCTTCATCTTCCCCTGCCTGGAAATTGGGCGACTCTATCGTTGAAGCCCAAGGTATGACACTCACCCCAGATGGACGTATCATAGTGGGCACAGCACCGCAATTACTAACAGCGCGTCAGGCAAAAGATATCATCTGCAACTTCAGCACCCAGAAAATCAGCACTCGCTAACAGTAGTGTAAGAGGGCAGGAGGCAGGAGGCAGGAGGCACAAGGGAAGAAAGTTTACTGTCAAGCTTTTTAACCTTTTTGAACAGGTCACTTACTAGGGCTAGCCTAGTCTAGTCAGTGCAAAACCACTCCCCATAGGAAGCAGGATATGCAGGGTTGCAGGACGTGCCAGTTGTCGGCTATGACATTGAATTATTCAACCGACGTGGCGGCAAACAACGTTCAACCCTCAACCTTCTCAACTTCCAACAATGCAGCAACAGCTAAAGCGATTTATTTGGAATTGGCGCGGAGTTTGGACGGTTGCGCCAACAGTTGCCCTGCTCATCATTACCCTACGACTGCTGGGTTGGTTCCAAGCGTGGGAATGGGTCGCATTTGACCAATACCTCCGCACCCGTCCTCAAGAACCCGTCGATAATCGTATTGTGATTGTAGGTATCAATGAAGCCGATTTAAGACAGGTGAGACAGTGGCCCATTCCCGATACCGTCCTGGCCCAACTCATTGAGAAAATCAAACGCCAAAACCCCAGAGCAATTGGACTTGACTTGTATCGAGATTTACCCGTCGAACCCGGCCATGCTGCTTTAGTTAAAGTCTTTAAAACCACCCCCAACCTGATTGGGATTGAAAAAGTCAACGAACAAGACCCCAGTGAAGCCATCGCCCCTCCCTCCATCCTCGCTCAACAAGGTCAAGTCGGTTTAAATAACGTCGTTGTCGATGACGACGGTAAACTGCGGCGAGGCTTATTATCCGGGTTAAAAGACGGGCAATCCATCCCCTCCTTTAGTTTTCTCCTCGCCACACTCTACTTACAAGCTCAAAACATCCTCCCCCAACCCACTGCAACCGACCCAAAAATCTTCCGTTGGGGCAAAGGTATCTTTCGTCCCTTTACCCCCAACGACGGGGGCTATATTCATGCCGATGACGGGGGGTACCAACTGATATTGAACTATCGCGGTGCTGCCCAAAGTTTCCGTACCGTCTCCCTCACCCAGGTACTAGAAGGTCAAATCCCTACCCAATTAATGCGTGACCGTATCGTGTTAATTGGCTCAACCGCCACCAGCTTAAACGATTTCTTCTACACTCCCTACAGTGGCGATCGCATTATCACCCTTCAGCGTACCCCAGGCATCGAAATTCACGCCAATATCATCAGTCAAATACTCAGTACCGTCCTTGATGGCCGTCCCCTCATTCAAACCTGGCCTGAATCCGTCGAGGGACTGTGGATTTTATTCTGGTCCTTTATGGGTGCCACCCTAACTTGGAACTGGCAATATGTAAGCCTCAGCAACAAAAAACCAAAAAGAAGAAATTTTTCCCTTTCCCCTTTTGCCTTTCCCCTTTCCCCCTTTCTCGCCATTGGTTCCCTATTCGGTATCACCTATGCCAGCTTCTTAAACGGTTGGTGGATACCCATTGTACCCCCAGTACTCGCGTTTTCTGGTTCTGCGATCGCGATTACCACTTACCTTGCCTACACAGCCACACAAATTCGCCAAACCTTTGGACGTTACCTCAATGATTCCGTCGTCGCTGAACTGCTAGAAAACCCCAAAGGCTTACAAATCGGAGGCGAAAACCGAACCCTCACCATTCTCACCTCAGATTTAAGAGGATTTACCGCCCTCTGTGAACAATTGTCCCCACAAGATATTGTTAAAATTCTCAACATTTATCTAGAATCCATGACCGATGTCATCACTCAATATCAAGGAACAATAGATGACTTTATTGGAGATGGCATTCTCGTTTTATTTGGTGCTCCCATTCCTCAAAACAACCACCCCGATAAAGCCGTTGCTTGTGCTGTTGCCATGCAATTAGCTATGAATTCCGTGAATGAACGCATACAACAGTTAGGCTTTCCCACACTCGAAATGGGAATTGGCATCAACACCGGTGAAGTCATCTTAGGCAATATCGGCTCAACCCAACGCACCAAGTACAGCGCCATTGGTCAGCAGGTTAACCTCACCTTTCGCCTGGAATCCTATACCGTAGGCGGTCAAATTTTAATTTCTGAATCGACCCTCAAACAAGTCAAACAACCTTTAAGGATTGAGGGGCATAAGCAGGTTAAACCCAAAGGCATCAAGCAAGCCCTCACCATTTATGAAGTCAAAGGTATTGGAGGAGAATACAACCTTTTTTTACCGCAAGAAGAAGAGATATTTTTCTCACTGCCTGAAGAAATTCGCCTAGAGTTTCACTATGCCCTGTTAGATGGTAAGCATATCGGTGATGCTTTATTTAAAGGAAGTTTAGTGAAACTTTCCGCTAATGGAGCCTTAGTTCATGCCGAAAATACAGAACGATACGCCGTACCCGAACCCTTAAGCAATATTAAACTGACGTTGTTATCTGCAAATGACTCTTTAGACTCTGATAACGACATCTACGCTAAAGTCTTGAAAAAATCGGCAGAACCGGGAAGTTTCTACATCCATTTTACTGCAAAATCTCCTACGGTATCTCCAAAATTGGAATCTCTTTATATCCGAATTAAGAGTTAAATCAAATCAAATAAAAGTTGGATTAATACTAAAAATTAATAATCTCAAATGTTTGATCTTATATTCGGCTAAACAGCCATCATTTCCTGTTTTCTTAC
>CBKWLJ010000413.1:0-8584 GCA_966675205.1 uncultured bacterium | reverse complement strand
TTGTTGCCCGATTGGTAAAACAGGGCTTAGAAATTTGGGTAGAAAACGGTGCCGGAGAGGGATCGTTTTTTAGTAATGAGGCTTATGAATCCGTTGGTGCCAAGATCATTTCTGACGTTGGCATGCTCTGGGGTCAAGCCGATGTGATCTTAAAAGTTAGCATCCCTAAAGAGCATGAAATTAATCAGATGCGGGAAGGAAGTGTTTTAATGAGCTTCCTGAGCCCCTTAGGTCAACCTGAAACCATACAAAAACTAGCTCATCGAAAAGTAACGGCGTTTAGTATGGAGTTGATCCCCCGTAGTAGCCGTGCTCAGAGTATGGATGCTCTGTCCTCTCAGGCCGGTGTGGCTGGATACAAAGCCGTGCTGATTGCAGCCGCCGCTTCACCCAAATTCTTTCCCATGTTGACAACGGCTGCTGGTACGATTAAACCGGCTAAGGTGTTTGTGATGGGAGCAGGAGTGGCAGGCTTACAAGCGATCGCTACTGCCCGACGCTTAGGTGCGGTAGTAGAAGCATTTGATATTCGCCCAGCCGTTAAGGAAGAAGTGCAGAGCCTCGGTGCTAAGTTTGTCGAAGTCAAACTTGAAGAAGAGACGGTGGCAGAAGGAGGTTACGCCAAAGAAATTTCTGAAGCCTCTAAACAGCGTACCCAGGCAGTGGTCACCGAACACGTTAGAAATGCCGATGTTGTCATCACAACCGCTCAAGTTCCGGGGAAAAAAGCGCCTGTACTGGTTACAGAAGAAATGGTGCAACAAATGCATCCTGGCTCAGTCATTGTAGACTTGGCAGCAGAGCAAGGTGGCAACTGTGCTTGTACCGAACCCGGTAAAGATGTGGTTCGCAATGGCGTCACGATTATTGGCCCCATTAACCTACCCTCCTCAATGCCCATCCATGCTAGCCAAATGTATGCCAAGAATATTTCTACTTTGTTGCAGTACTTGCTTAAGGATGGTCAATTGCAACTGAATTTTGAGGACGATATCACCGACAGTACTTGTGTTACTCATGCGGGAGAAATTCGCAATCAACGAGTAAAGGAAGCCTTAGCTCAGGTTAGTGCTGTGGCTTAACCAAGTCCAACGCTGAATTTGAACTCTCGACTAGAGTCGTGGAGAGAAAGAAAATTTTTCCTTGTTTCCAGCCTCCGGATTTATCCGTGGGGTCAATCCAAAATCCTTGCATCCAAAATCATTGCATCGAATGACAACAGCAGTATTACTTTCCAGTTTGTTCGTCTTTGTGCTGGCCTCGTTTGTTGGTTTTGAAGTCATCAACAAAGTGCCACCAACGCTTCACACCCCTCTGATGTCAGGAGCTAATGCAATTTCCGGCATTGCTGTCATTGGAGCATTACTCATCTCTGGCCCCAAAGAATCGAGTATCACTGTAATTTTGGGTTTAATTGCGATCGTGTTGGCAATGGTCAACGTGGTGGGCGGTTTCCTGGTTACGGATCGGATGTTGCAAATGTTTAAGAAGAAAGAGGTGAAGGCATGACTAACTTTCTGCCTACAGGGATTGAGCTGAGTTATTTAGTTGCAGCATCCTTATTTATTTTGGGCATCAAAAAACTGGGTTCACCCGCAACAGCGCGTCAAGGCAATCTGAGCGCAGCAGTGGGGATGTTATTAGCAGTGGTGGCGACGCTTCTGAATCAGCAAGTGTTGAACTATCAGATGATTCTTGCCGCCCTTGCTATTGGCTCTGTCATCGGGTTATTTGCGGCATACAAAGTACAAATGACCGAGATGCCCCAAATGGTGGGTTTGCTCAATGGACTTGGAGGGGCGGCCTCTGCCTTAGTTGCCATTGGAGAATTCTGGCGACTGCTCAATAGCGGGGAACCTGTAACCCTTTACGCCACAATTACGATTATTCTCGGCGTCTTAATTGGGGGTGTTACCCTTACGGGAAGTTTTGTGGCATTTGCCAAATTGCAAGGAATCCTCCCTGGTGCGCCGATGACGTTTCCCTTGCAACAACCGATCAATGCTCTGATATTGATTGGCTTTTTTGTGGCGAGTGGTTATCTCATTGTTTCACCGGGTAATCTCTCGATCTTCTTGGGACTGGTTGCCATCTCTCTTCTCCTCGGTGTCTTGTTTGTCATTCCCATTGGTGGCGGTGATATGCCAGTGGTGATTTCACTGCTGAACTCCTATTCGGGTTTAGCTGCCAGTGCTGCTGGTTTTGTGGTGATGAACAATATGCTGATTATTGCTGGGGCATTAGTCGGCGCGTCGGGTATTATCCTGACCCAGATTATGTGTAAAGCCATGAACCGCTCCTTGACAAGTGTACTGTTTGGTGCATTTGGCTCAAGCGGCTCTGTTAGTGTTGCCGGTTCTGGTGGCAACAACGTCGATAAGACCGTCAAGAGCGTTGATGCTGAAGAAGCAGCAATGATGTTGGGTTATGCCCGCTCAGTGGTGATTGTTCCAGGCTATGGCATGGCAGTCGCTCAAGCACAACATTCAGTGCGGGAGTTGGCTGATCAGTTGGATAGACTCGGTGTAGAGGTTCGATACGCAATTCACCCAGTTGCGGGTCGGATGCCAGGACACATGAACGTACTGTTGGCTGAGGCAAATGTGCCTTATACTCAGCTTTACGATATGGATGACATTAATCCCCAGCTAGACGAGACAGATGTGGCTCTGGTGATTGGGGCAAATGATGTAGTGAATCCAGCCGCTCGTAGCGATGCAGCTAGTCCGATTTACGGAATGCCGATTCTGGAAGTGGACAAAGCGAAACATGCGATCGTGATTAAGCGGAGTATGAACACAGGCTTTGCCGGCGTCGATAATGAGCTGTTCTACAAAGACAAGACTATGATGCTCTTTGGCAGCGCTAGGGATGTAATAACAAAGCTAGTGTCTGAAGTAAAGCAGCTCTAACGGGAGTTGAAGGTTATCAGGTTGAAGGTTATCAGGTTATCTGAAACCTTCAACCTTTCAACTTGCCAACTTTCAACCTTCCAACTTTCAGCCTACCCAGAAATATCACTGGGAGAATCGGTATGAATAGCTTCTAGCTTCATCAAAATTTTGGGCTTAAGCTTTTCAAACTCCTGCTTCAGGATTCTTTTACTCAACTGAGGCTGACCGGAAGAGACGGCGGTATGACTGGAATTTGCCCATTGGGTTAACATTTTACACTGAGCAGGAGCAATGGTTGAGGTCATCACATTAGAACATTTTTCCGGCTCTGATAGGGAAAAGAATAAAATCCGGTAGGAGCCTGATTGACCCAGCAGCCTAGTTATTTTCTGTCCGAGATCGGTTTTGAGATCTAGGTAGCAAGGAAGCCAGCGAGCACCATGTTCGCGATTGTGCAGCGCAGTAATCCACAACACGATGGGATGGGGTGATGGTAAAAAGAGGAATTGGTTGTAGCGTGTGCTAGCCAAACGGCTTTGAATGTCCTTTTTATTCAGCATCACCCAAAGGGTAGCGAAGGGTTCGTTGTTGGCTTTTAGGATATGAGGAAAGACAATTGCCGCTTGGGGTTTATTTTTCGGCCAAGAAGTCGCTAGACAAATTTCATCGGCAGAGAGTGTGCGTTCCTGTAGTGACTTGGTTGTTGATGGTAGCTTGAGCTTGTCTTGCCATTGCTGGCTTAGCTTTCGACCATGTTCGAGACTATCCTCTATGGATTTTAAGACCCGTAGAACCTCCTCGACGCTTTGAGGTCGATTACTAGGGTCTTTAGCCAAACAACTCATTACTAAATTTTTGAGGGGAATCGGCAATTTTAGGTTGGGATTAACCGATTCAAAGGAACGAGGAGTAATGTAGTGATGGGCTTTGTACCAGCTACCAAATGAATGCGTTTCTCCGACAACAGGCATCTCATTGGTCAGCATTTCAAACATCATCACGCCTAGACTGTAAATGTCGGAGCGTTTATCCAGTTCTTTCCCCTCCATTTGTTCGGGCGAACAATAGGCTAGAGTGCCCATAAAGGAGTGAGTTTGAGCGCCGTCAGCCTGAATCAGCTTAGCAATTCCAAAATCGAGAATTTTGACGAGTTCTCCATAAGAGTCGTCTTCAGGTTGAATAACCAGAATATTGCTGGGCTTGATATCCCGATGAATAATGGGGCTAAGCTTACCTTCAATCACAACTCCTTTGTGAGCACATTGCAGTCCCAAACAAATTTGGCGGGAAATATTCAAAAACCGAGGTAAGGAGAGCGGTTGCCGTCGAATGATTTCGCTGATGCTTTCGCCTTCGAGGTATTCCATGACGTAAAACGAAATTTCGTTTTCATCTACGCCATAGTCCCTGACGCGAACAATGTGATTGCTTTTTTCACCTAGCAGCGCACAGATGGTCGCTTCTTGTACGAAGCGATCGCGCATTTTCTTAGTTAATAATGCCTGGGAGATAAATTTGACGGCAACAGTAACGCCTCCCAAAAGCATATCTTTAGCTTGATAAACCCGCCCCATAGCGCCTTTGCCGATCAGCTTGATCAGTTGATAGCGATTGGCGAGTAAGCGACCATAGTTAGGGTCTGTCGTCATGATTTGTTGTGACAGCTTAGATCGAGTGAAAACGATACGGATGCATTCGCTTCGTTATGAAGCGGATTGAGGCGTTGCAAGGCAGGAAAAGAGCCTGAATGAGCGACTACCTATCGTCATTCCAATATAACCAGGTTGCCCCTGATATCAATAAATTTTCCCTAGTGAATAAATGAGAAACTCAGCAAGAGGGTGATACTGGAATTCGGGCACGATACCCGTTGCCTGACTCTAGAACAAATTGTAATTCAAGGAAGATCGATTGACCGCAGCTAGAGCAGGAGTGGCTCAACTGTGTTGAGTCTATTACACGTCTATTAACGAGTTACTCCGCTTGACGCTCTAAAGTCGCCTCCATTGTGCTAGTCAGATAGTGACCTGCCATGATACTACTGGAAAGGTAGTAGGTATTGTCATTCAGCCGATGGCTGGTTTCAAAACCACTGCGGCGATGGCGATCGCCTAATACCCAGTAGCGTTGCACAATTGATTCTGGTGTCACCCAGCCCTCGCCTTCCACATTTCCCAAGACACTGTGCTTTAAGACAAAGGTATACTGGCGTTCGCCAGCATCTAGACGCCCCCGATATTGATAAGATATATCTTCGCGCTCACTGTCGGGAAATACCAGCTTTGTGACCATCGTAAACCAATTTTCCCGACCCCAGGCAATGATTGTCATACCTCTAACGGGAATTGGCATTCCATCACGCTCTAGCCAATATCCCTGGAGTGTCCAGCGTCCTGCCTCCAATAAAAAGGTGTGAGCCACGGTATTACCCTTTGCTTATTATCAAACGAAAGCCTCTCTTATTGTCCACATCAAGATCGTTATTGACTAGTAGTTAGAAAAACTACAAAAATCGCTTCCCTTGGTTGTGGGTACAATAAAAGGCACTAAGTATGTTTAAGTATAACCGGACTCCTGAGACACACCCACGAGCTAAAGCCATGGGTGCTTTTGTTGTAATTGTCAAGGAAACAGCTACAACGGTAGATGCACATTTCCAAGGAGGACATCTGCCCTTGCCCCGGTGACGTTGGGTAAATTACCAGGAATACCTAAATTACGCCAATAAGCCAAAACCGCAAAAGCGATCGCTTCTTTAAAATCTGCACTTACCCCCATCTCATCTGTTGTTACCACCTGGGCTGAGGGCAATTGGGCTTGAAGGCGCTGCTTTAAGTATAAATTGCGGCTCCCTCCCCCACCAAGCATTACCATTTCAGGGATCTGAGGCAAAAAGTTATGATAGCTGTGGACAATGGAACTCACTGTTAATTCTGTCAGCGTTGCTAAGATATCCGCATCACTAAGGTTATATGCCGAAGTTTGAACCAAACACTGATTTAGATAATCCCAACCAAACAACTCTCGCCCTGTTGATTTCGGTGGCAAGGCTTGGAAAAATTCTTGCTTGAGCCACTGTTCCACTAACTCCAAACAGGGAGTGCCCTGACGCGCCCAGTTTCCGTTTTCGTCGTAGGTTTGACTGCCGCCTGAAAGATACTGTACCGCTAAATCTAATAATGTGTTACCTGGCCCAGTATCCCAGCCGCAAACTTTGTCTATCCAATCTCCTTGACGGGCGGGTAGATAGGTGACATTGCCAATACCCCCAATATTTTGCATACATCGGTGCTGAGTTGGGGATGAAAGCAGGTAGGCATCTATTTTCGATACCAGTGGAGCTCCTTCTCCTCCTGCTGCGATATCAGCAACCCGGAAGTTGCTCACCGTTTTGATACCTGTTAATTGAGCAATAACCTCTCCCCGCCCCAGTTGTAGGCTGTATCCTAAAGGAGTTGAAGGTTGCAGGTTAGAAGGTTGAACGTTGTTGCTGGATAGGGTTAGGGACGGGTTAGTGGCATCAGCAGCCTCAGCTTTAGCGAGGTTAGGAGCTTCACTTTTTCCCAACTTCAACGGTTTAGCGCGATGGTAAACGGTTTGCCCATGAGAGCCAATGAGTTCGGCCCAAGACTTGCCTGTCTGGATTGCTAGTGCTGCTTGGGCAAATTGAATAGCGATCGCATCATCTAATTGTGCCAATTGCTCCATAGAAAGGGGCGTTCCCTTACAAACCTCCAAGATTGTTTCTCGGAGCGAATTAGGGTAAGGGTAGGTTGCCCCAGCCAACAGTTTCACATTCAAATCAACATCCGTACCGGAAATATCTACTAAAGCGGCATCGATTCCATCTACAGAGGTGCCACTGATTAACCCAATTACACAAGTCATCATTCATCGGCTGAAGGATGATTAGGTATTTTACTGCTAATTGAGTCTTTTCCCTGCTAAATTTATCTTGCTGCTAGGATTTTTTTTCAGTTGCAATAACATGTAGATCTACATCTTTGAGAGCGCGTACTAACTGCATCACCAGAGAACCTTGCCAAAGTAACTCCCAACGAGATTTCTGAGATTGTCCGATGATGACTTGAGTAATGTGGTACTGGCGTGCTGTTGCTGCGATCGCATCAGCCACATTTGCAGATTTGACGCGGATGAATTCGCCACCAAATTCACGGCAAAAATGCTCGCAAGTTTCAATATAGAGACTTTCATCCCTAGTGAGAAAGCGCTCTGGGTGTTGGACAAACAAAGCATACAGACGAGCTCGCATTACATTGCTCAACCTTGCCCCTCTCCTGAGCAGTTGAGCAGAGTTGGAGTAAGTTGAAATACAAACCATAACCCGCTCATGAACACTGCAAAATTGCCCGATCGGGGTAGACAGTTCTGCGGTTTCTTCTATATTATTAGCAACCTCTCGTAGCGCTAACTCTCTTAAGGCAACTAAATTTCGCTTCTGAAAGAAGTTCTGTAGAGATTGTTCGATTTCTTCGGGAGCGTAGATTTTGCCTTCAATTAACCGTTCTTGAAGGGTTTCCGGCGTCACATCAATCACCACAACTTCTGAGGCTTCTTCTAAAATGCGATCGGGAATTCGTTCTTGCACCACAACCCCAGTAAGCTTGGCGACTAAGTCATTCAGACTCTCTAAGTGCTGAATGTTAACGGTTGAATAAACATCAATACCAGCTTCCAAAATAACCTCAACATCTTGGTAGCGCTTTTCTCGTAATGAACCGGGTATGTTAGTGTGTGCAAGTTCATCGACGAGTACCAGTTGAGGTTGGCGCTCCAGAATAGCGTCTGTATCCATTTCCCCTAAAGTGATGCCACCGTGAACAATTAGTTTTTTGGGGATAACTTCTAATCCTACGGCTTTATCAGCCGTTTCTTCACGCCCATGAGTTTCTAGGAAGCCCATAACTACATCAATGCCTTCTTCCTTTAGTTGATGGGCTTCTTCCAGCATTCGATAGGTTTTTCCCACACCGGGAGCCATGCCAATAAACATTTTGTGCTTACCTCGACGGCGGTGAGAAGGGGTGTAATGAGGTTCAACACTACTCGGTTGTTCGGCTATCTCGCTTTTATGAATCATGGGAAAAGGAAAGTTTTGGATATTGGATTGTAAATTTTAGGGGTTTCTTTTACTGTAAACACTATTTTTTGCATTTCAATCTTTCTTTATCCTCCATACTTTCTCTACTTTCCCTGCAACTAGTGCAAGAAGGCAGAAGAAAAAAGGCAGAAGGCTCCAAGGAAAGAACACTTGTACACTAAGCTTTTTAACCTTTTTGGACTGGTGGGTTATTTTTGCCGCACTGTACTAGGTACTATCTTGAACTGTACTAGTGTCTTTGAAAAAAGTGACAAAACGTTATACGTTGCTACAAACACAATGTAATCATATGTCTATGTAAATTGACACAAGCTGAAAATATGCGATCGCACCCAAACAGCAGCTCTAGCGATGTATTCCCTATCTCGCTTCAACAATACCGATGAAAAGGCTGGAGAGGCTGGGGGGAGAAAGGATAAATCTTGGTTGGGAAGGGAGAAAAAGGATGAGCGGAATCAGAATTGCTAAGCTCATAAAATTATCTGCTTGATGAATTTTTTTATGCCCTTCTGTTGTAAACCAAGGTAAAGCTCGATTACAAATTAGTGCGTAATGCTAACTGACCGTT
>CBKWLJ010000412.1:0-8589 GCA_966675205.1 uncultured bacterium | reverse complement strand
ACGCCTTAACCTAAGATGGCTGAAACTACTAACTGGCTAACACGGGCATCGGCAGAGCCAGTTAGAGTCAGTTGTTGCCAAGGTTACCATTGAGCCAGTCCAGATGTCTCTAACTCAGGCCTGAAGATATTCCAGAGAAATATTCTTCAACTAATAAGCTCAAATGAAAATACCTAACTTGGGCTACGCCCCGCTGCGCTAACAACCTATTTTCAAGGCAGTCCCCCACGGGCGATTGCCCACAACGAAAAAATGAAAATTCTTATCCCTTCTGCCCTCTACCCTCTGCCCTGGAGCCTTATTTTCAAGCTAGCCGCCCATGTGCCTAAGCTCACAACGAAAAAATGAAAAATTCCCTCTCCTCACCCCTGACTCCTGACTCCTGACTCCTAACTTCTATTTTCAGATTAGGTCTATTGCATACCTTGGTGATAAAATCAAATCTCTTCTTGGGCGCTTTGCCTTGGAGCCTTCTGCTTTGTCTACTCGACAATCCAAATTAAATGCCGATTCACTTACTATCAATGCTGATGAACCTGATCTAGTAGCCAAAGCGTAGCAACATTACCAACAAAATGAGCCGCAATGCCGTTTATATTAGCCACCATTACAAAAACATCAAGTCCTCGAATAATTTGATTCGGGTCGGTAATCGCGATTCCAGGCGGTTGAGATACAGCTTTTGCAACTAAGACACCCAGCGTTGCTCCTCCGCCCAATAGATTTAACAAAATCCCAACCAGGCTGATTATGATTCCTAGTCGCAGAAGCTTAATGGTCTCTGTCTTACTGGGGCGAAGTTCAGGCCCTAGAGTGAGCAGTGCTTTACCAATGCGAGTACAACGAAATGCTAAATAGATATTGAATCCTACTAACACTATGCTGCAAATCCCCCAAAATATCCCAAATCCTATGGCTGGATGGGTTTCTTCACTAAAGTTCCGACCCGTAATCGCAAACAGCAGTGCTAGCACACAAATTGCAGCAAAAGCTAACTCTACCCAAAAGCTAACTCTACCCGTTAGACGAAGAATCTGGGCCATATCTCTTTTCTTGGGAGCAACTGATTTAGGCTCTGATTGAATCTGCATAATTATTTTCTTTTATTATCGTTGGCAAGTCTCCTTACTGATTAAAGTTAGCGTTATCGAGTATTGAGTACTACCGTCATAAGAGAGAAATAATCAGTAGATAAGGAAGGAGTGAGTATTGCGAGATCAAAAAGCATCCAAGCAAAACTAAATTTTCTGTCTGAACTTTCAGAACAGCACTGACCTTATGGGTTTGGAAAGTCAACTAATTCAATGAGTCCATTATTGACTTGAGAAGCTTTAAATCTATACCTTCTACCTGGTTGCAGGCTCAAAGTTCTAGTTGGGTTACAAGTTGTACAACTTGGATTAAACTCGATGCTTACAGAGCTGCTTGTGTATGTTCTGCTATCTCCCGGAGACAATCGTTGTACCTCCCCATTCAACATAAACAGCACGGTGGTAAACGTTTGGTTAGAAATAAATGTGGAGATTTCACGATTATTTGGCTCAACGAATGTTCGGAGAACTCTGCCACCTGGACACTTGTATTCAGTTCGAGTCCGGATATCAGCGCACATCGTGAGAGGAATAGCAGAATTCATGCAGACAGACTGTGTACTTGCGGTAGCATCTCGCCGCTTAACATCAGTTAATTTTTCGATTACAGCGGTGAAAGAACCCGAATCAATCACCCGATTACGTTCTCTAATCTCGTACTCAAAGTTATTCTCCCCCTCTAAAACATGGAGTCGTCTACCACTATGGTTTGTACCAAAAGCCATTCGTGTGGTTTCAGACGCCCTTCCCTCGTCGTACTCTCTATCTGTAAAGGGATATGGATCACTGGCTACTCCCCTAGTAACATTTCTAACAATTACACGTCTTCCAGGGGCTGGGGGCGTTTTACTCGAGCTAAACTGGGCTTCCTGATAGGATGAATCCGTACCTGGACACTCACCCTCATACTGAGTTTCTGTAATAGATGCTTGATTGAGTTCTCGACTTCCCCGAAACTCCCACCCTATCTCCAAAGGGGATTGGATCTCAGAACTCTCTTCAGTTGGAGATTGAGATTGTGGAGATAATTGAGCTATCGAAGGCGCTAGAAATAACGAAACAACTACACCGCTACTTAAAGCGATGAGCAACAAAAATCTGCCAGTTGGTGGGATTAGATGGCGTAGTTTATTCCAGAATCGGTTAATTTTCACCATAGAAAAAGGTTTCCTCATTGTACAGGAGCAGAAGGTTGTGGACTGGATGTTGGTCGGGTGGAAGGTGGGTTAGATGGTTGGGTGGAAGGTTGGCTACGTGGCTGGATGGGAGTTCGACCGGGTCGTACTCCTGAAGATGAATTCGGATTGCCAATCGTCACAGTAGGATCAGGAAACTCAATAGGGCGCGATTCCTGAAGTGCTACCGCTGCTTGGAACTCTCTTATTTGAAAACGAATATCCTCAGACCAGTGATTAGGGTCTAGGAAGATTTGAACAGGCCTTGAGCTGTACACCTCTTTTGGTATGGAACTTGTACGCCCTCTGCGACCATCAGCAGCGTCAGTGTATCTGATGCCTCCGTTGACGATTGTTGAGCCTGCGGGTGATTTGATGGTGACAGAGCCGACAAGAACATCGACTACCGTGCCGCCCAAGTCCTGGTGGATATAAATCAAGTTCAAACCATTAGATGGTGAAACAGCGATCGCACTAGAATCAGTTTGAGAAATGTAAGTTTCCTTAGAATCTGCACGCACTCTTAATTTCTGTGCAACCTGAGCGTTTCTCCTGTTGCCTCTCCATCCGGAAGAACCGGCTATAATTCGCTCACATGCACGATTTCGATTTTGTTGAAGACCCCAACCAATCACTACGCCGCCTGTTCCTTGAGCTTGACAGGGAAAACGGTATTCAGTGAATTCTGAGTCAGTACCCGCTTGTACGAGTGGATAAAGTGGACTCTTATTAGCTCCTCTTCTGAATAAGAGGTGAGCCCAGTGTTCAGTCCCGTTGATGCTGGGGGGAACCTCCAGAACATCGACATCCCTCCGCATGATGGATTGACTGGTAATCGTTGTGGCTTGACCACCGCCACTACGCATCTTTATATAGCCTTTCCATCCATCAAATGTCGCCATTGTTGGTGGTGTTCCCAGATTATTGGCATTGCTCTTAATACTGCTAGTTAAAACAGCAATAGGAATCAGTAGAGCTGCCGCAATCCAAAGGGGATAATATGTAGATTTCGTTCTATTTTTCGCCATTTTTTCACCTTTTCATAGGAGTTTCTAATTTTGAAGTTTGAGCTGTGATTTTTCCAAAGATATCCCACAGCTTTTTAATCTTGTTGTTACCGAATCTGTAGGAGAATCAAATATTGACATGGTGAGTGTGGTGGCGTTGATATCTAGTGCATGGCAGTCAGGATCTTGATATTCAGATTCAGCACCATACCAGCCACAGCGTTGTTCAGTAGCCTGACGCCACAAACGTTCAATTTCTTTCAAAGTCTCGCAGGGGAGCTGATCGGCTTCTTGTTGATCGCGGATAAAACCATCATTGTTCAAATCGGCTCCCGCACCAGCGTCTCGCATTAAGATTTCATAGGTTGTCCTCAGCGCACTATCCTCTGTATATTGCTTTTCATAGTCTGTTTTTTTTGAATTTCGTAAAATCTTTCCGAATCGAGGATTAGGCTTTATGAGGTATTGCTGAAGTTCGGGAATTCTATATTTGAGAAGTAGATCTGCTAGAGAGTCCTCCGCTTGCTTAGAAATCATCTCCAGTGTTTCTCTTTGAGAATCTGAAAACTCTTCAGGATAGTTCTGAACTCTCTGGCGAAGCCTGCCAGTTACTGTCAAAATCTGGCGGTAGTAGGCAAATAGACGATTTATATCACTTTTATGCTTGTAGTAGTAGCCAGTTGCTTGCTCTGAATTGCTGATATTTCTGAGTCGGTCTACTTTAGACTTGTAATTGTTGGCTTGTTCGAGAAAACCAGGTAATTTACTGAGAATCTCCGCTGAATTTGAGCCGAGAAAGACAGCCTCAAGGTTTTGTTGAGACCACTGCTGTTGTAGTGCAAAAATTACTGCGGAAATCGCGATTATTGTTGGAAAAGCAATCCTCGCGCCAAGCTGCCAACGCTTGCGGACTTGCTCTTGTTTGCGGATGCGATCGCGTTCTATTTGGCTCACTAAAATAAATTCTTGAACAAGACTCGATAGTGGAATACTATCGGCATAACGCTGGCGAAACTCCTCTGCATCTGCTAACTTCGAGCCTTGCAGTAGATAAGCCAACTCTTCAGGCTTTCCTTTGTCCAACCATTCTTGGGCAGCTTCCTCAATCGTTCGTTTCTTTCTCAGAGCATCTCGGTTTTCATCCACCCACTGACGCAAGCGAGGCCAATGGCGAATCAACGCTTCATGGGCAACATCCACCACAGCAACCCGACCCGCTCCGGGCGATTTCTCTAGCAATTCATTGGTAACAACTAACTTGGCATTCGCTAACGTTTGAAGTACCTTCTCTACTAGCTCTTCTGATTGTTGGGGAGAGACTAAATCCCTTTTAAAAACTTGTCTGCGCGTATCCTCCGTTCCCTCTCCCAACTGAGTGAGTTCCAAAAAGATTCGCTTGGCGGCTTCCTTCTCCTCTGGAGAAAGCAATTCATAAATCTTGTCCGCTTGTTTTTGTAGGGTTCCCCTGACTCCGCCCAATCGGTTATAGGTTGATAGGGTTAGCCAATTGACGGCTCTTTGCTCCCATAGTTCTGTTAAAGTGTATTGAAGTAAGGGCAGACAACCAGGAGAACCTTCTACATCTGCAATCATCTGGGTTACTAGTCCCTCTTCAACTTCCAGACCCACCTGCTGAGCGGGTTCGGTAATGGCTTGCCTGAGTTCTTCTGGGTTAAGGGGCATCACCGCCACCAGATTTTCCTCAATCGTCTTGGCTAATCCAGCATAGTCTTGCTCCAGACACTTGCCGAAGAAATCTGCTCGCATCGTCAGCACCAAACAGAGCTTATTGTCTGGGCGATGGACAGCACCCAGAAGGCACTCAAAAAACTGTTGGCGTTCAACACTGTCTTGACAAGCGGTAAAGCATTCCTCAAACTGATCGACAACCAGCACAACGCGACTCGTTTCTGTGGCGGCAATCAATTGCCCTAACCCAACCGAGCCTGAATCGATTAACGCTTGAGCTTTGCGTAACTGATGAGCGCGATCGATTGCTGAGGGCCCTGGCTCTAGAAATACCTCTGCTAAACTCTGAAGTGGATGTTCGCCAGGTCTAAAAATATACATAGACCAGCGATCACTACCAAATATTCGTTCTCCCAGCTTTAGCTGATACAGCAATCCCGCTCTAACCACAGACGACTTGCCACTGCCAGACGCTCCTACTACAGCAAGGAAATTTTTCTCTCGCACTTGCTCGACTAGCTGGTTCGTGAGTGCATCTCGCCCGTAAAAATATTTTGGGTCTTCGTCGTTAAAGTCGAAATAGGATAAACCTTTATAAGGACAAATACCCTTTAAGACAGGAGTCTCAAACTCGATCTTTTTGCCAGTCAGGATAATTTGAGCCGAGTCCTCAAAAATGGGACACTGCGGCGCACTTTTCAATGCCTGTTCCAGGAAATTCCTTAAGGTGTAGTTGGTTACACGACCATCAGGGTATCGATTGGGATCGAGTCCTTTAAGCAGGGATTGGGTAAGAAGGCTATGTTCGCTACCGAGTTGGGCGTAAGCGGCCTCGTCTCCTCGTGAGGCCGCTATAAAACTGCGATCGCGTCCTTGACCCAAATTACCAGGATCGGCTTGCTTGAGATTTTCTTGAAAATTAAACAACTCGCCACTGTGGCAGCAGTCTAACCATACAATCTGCTGTGTCACTGGGCTTTCTTGAAGCAGTCCGCGTAGCCATTTGAGCGATAAGCCGTAATTTGGCAAATCGAAATTGAAATCGCTCGTCACCAAAAATCCTTCCTGAAAGCTGTTTAAGCTCTCACGCCACCCATGTCCGGAAAAATACAAAAGCGCTGTGTCCGGAATATAATCGCCATCTGGCAAAAAGAGTTTGACCAACTCCTGTTTCAATTCTTTGAGCAAAACCCTTCTGCCCTGAGCAACGCGAATGCCGCCCTCTTTCGGGGTTTCAGGTAGGCGTCGCACCCGAAAGTTACCATACTTCTCTAGCAGTTGGGCGATCGCTTCGGCATCTTTAGCAGGGGATTCCAAAGCAGGTAATCCACTATATTTATTAATCCCAACGACCAAAGCATCTCGGCTCATAACACAAAACTCTGGAGCATGTGTATTGCAGTCAATTGACTCGATCACTACCTGTTTTTTCGGACTGATCAACTGACCTTTCTAGTGCAGCGCGGCAGAAATCAGCCACCAGGCTACAAAGGTTAAAAAGCTTGACAGTAAACTTTTCTCCCTTGGAGCCTCCTGCCTTATATCTTCTGCCTTCTTGCACTAGTCTGCCCAATATTTCAGCTTTTGATAGTACCTTCGCGGGTACTATTTCGAGTGAGGGCTTTTCTGATTAATCAACCTTCCGGACTAATTAACTTAGAGATTGTTGTAAGTACTAAACTCTGCGACAAGAGGAAGAATTGTTATGACTAAAGTTACACCGATTCGGCTAGAAGATGGCACGGTTATTTACATGGAGGCGACAGAGGATGTAGATGCTCCCCTAGTGACTACTGAAGACTCCTCAGAAGATGATGAAGAAGCTCCGATTAAAAAAGGATTTTCCCGAAAGCAATTTGTGCAAAGCTTTGAGGCAATTCAAGGAACCATTCGAGCCTACACCGTCTATACATTGAATACTTTTAAACAAATGCCAATTCCCAATGTAGACAAAGTTACCTTAGAATTCGGCATCGAACTTGGTGGTGAAGCAGGCGTTCCTTATGTCACCAAAGGGACAGCTAAAAGTAATCTTAAGATTACGGTAGAATGCTCTTTTCCTGACAAAATTTAGCATCAGCCATCTCCAGTTAGCAAGCCTTAGTAAGCTGATGAGAGTGCTAGCTGTTTTCCCCATAAGGTAAAGCAATGAACCTCACCGATTTAGCCTTCGCCCCTGCAATCCAACAAGCCCAACTCATCCGCCAACGCGAAGTCTCCCCGTTAGAGTTAGTAGAACTTTACCTGAATCGCATCCAACAGTTCGATTCCCAACTCGGGAGTTATTTCACCGTCGCTTCAGAAAGAGCAATAGCCGATGCCAAAGCTAAAACCGAGCAATTAGCACAAAGCAAAAACTCCCCAGAACTGCCCCCATTTTTTGGCGTTCCTATTGCTATCAAAGACCTTAACGCGGTTGAAGGCCTTCGCTGTACCTACGGCACACCTGTACTGATGGATAAAATTGCCGCCTACAGTGATGGTGCCGTGGTGCGAATTCAGCACGCTGGGTTCACGATTCTCGGCAAAACCGCTACATCAGAACTGGGTTCTCTACCCTACATCGACCAACCCGGATTTCTCCCTACACGCAATCCTTGGAATCTCGATTACACTGCTGGAGGGTCGAGTGGAGGTGCTGCCGCTGCTTTAGCAGCAGGTTTAACCCCCATCGCTCAAGGTTCTGATGGCGGAGGTTCAGTTAGAGGCCCGGCTTTTTGTTGTGGGTTAGTGGGAATTAAACCCTCACGGGGTCGGATATCTTATGCGCCAGTGGGAGATTTTCAAAGCGGAATTGCTACCAATGGCACCCTCGGCCGAACTGTTGCCGATGCAGCAGCATTATTGGATGTGATGTCGGGTTATGTTACAGGCGATCCCTACTGGTTACCTGATCCAGAAATCCCGTTTGTTGAAGCAGCGAGTCAATCACTAGGGCAATTGCGAATTGCCTTTTCCACTGCCATGCCTCCTCTCGGTGAAGCAGCAAGCGTTTGCCATCAGAGTGTGTTAGAAACAGTGCGGTTGCTAGAAGGCATGGGTCATATTATTGAACAAAGTTGTCCGGATTTTACAGGACTGATTGAACCCTTTACCAAGATATGGCAAGCGGGTATTGCCGCTGCTGGGATTCCTCCGCAAGTACTCAGTCCCATGAATCGCTGGATTGCCGAGCAATCGGGTTCAGCAGGGGAATACTTGCAAGCGGTTCACCAAATGCAAATTATTTCGCGGCGAATTGTGGCATTTTTTGATGCCTTTGATGTCTTGGTAATCCCCACTTATATGCATCCAGCTATTCGCGTTGGGGAGTGGGCGGATTTAAGTCCAGAAGAGACGTTGCAAAAAATTATTCATTGGATTGCGCCTTGTCCGCCATTTAATGCGAGTGGATTACCTGCGATCGCACTTCCTACTGGTTTTGATGCTGCCACAGGTTTACCTCTGGGTGTGCAACTGGTAGGACGCCCTGCAGCTGAAACCACACTGATTGCCTTAGCGGCTCAATTGGAGGCAAAATATGCAATTAACACTTATCGCCCTCCTGCCTTCTCCTCTTGAAAATAAGGCAGAAGGCAGTCCCGATGAAAAAATTTCACAGCCATGAATGAAAATAGTCCTCCCCCA
>CBKWLJ010000411.1:0-8590 GCA_966675205.1 uncultured bacterium | reverse complement strand
GCAGCTTGACGAACACCAGCCGCATCGTACATGACAATAATGGCAAAAATGGTAGCGATCGCAAAATCAGGAGAAGACCATCCCATGGTTTGCCCCACACCTGTTGCCAGAGCTGCGACGAATGCCGAATGAGCACTGGGCATACCACCAGTCGTCACCAGAGCGCGGATATTGAATTTACGATTTTTGGTCAACTCAACAATCAGCTTAGAAAGTTGTGCCACCAAACAAGCAATAATCGCAACCAGCAGTACCTGGTTGTTTAGGATGTCGCCAAAGTCCTGCATAGGGTTTTACGTGAAATGGGTCAAGAGGGTGTTGTTAACATAATTCGGAATTAGGAATTCGTAATTCGTAATTAGAGACGGGTTAGAATGCCTCGTAGAGACGCTCTAACCTGGCATTTTGACAAGTTGTCTCTATTCACTTGGAACTTAAATTTCCATCTGAATATCAATTACGAACTACGAACTACGAATTGTTTATAGCTAATCGCTAGTGGCAAGGACTGACTCACCACTAACCACTAACTCCTAATGAGTACGCGCTGTAATGAAGTCAGCAAGCGCCAAGAGCGGTAGAGCGTTTTCCCCAAAGGGTTCTAGTGCGGCTTTCGCTGTATCTATCAATTGCTGAGCCTTGGCTTTGGAGACCTCAATTCCCCAAAGGCTTGGATAAGTTGCCTTTTGCGCGACAAGGTCTTTCCCCGCTGTTTTCCCCAGTTCCTCCTGAGTGGCGGTAATATCCAAGATGTCATCAACAATTTGAAACGCTAAACCGATATTTTGAGCGTAGCGAGACAGCCGCTCCAACTCGTCATCTGTTGCCCCTGCTAAAATTGCCCCACAAACCACACAAGCTTCTAGCAATGCCCCAGTTTTGTGAGTATGAATAAAAGTCAGGGTTTCTTCTTGAATATCTGAGCATCCTTCTGATTCTAGGTCAACCACTTGACCCCCAACCAATCCCGACGCTCCCACTGCTCGACCTAGCCGAGCAACCACCTGTAACACCCTTTGAGCTGGAACATTCAGAGTTTGAGTGGCTACATACTCAAAGGCATAAGCCAGCAAGCCATCTCCCGCCAGAATGGCAATATCTTCACCGTAGACCTTGTGATTTGTCAATTTCCCCCGACGATAGTCGTCATTGTCCATGGCCGGTAAATCGTCATGAATCAACGACATCGTGTGAATCATTTCCAAAGCACAGGCTGTTGGCATTGCCATCTCCAGGGTGCCACCCGCGAGTTCACAGGTGGCAAGGCAAAGAATTGGACGCAAGCGTTTACCCCCCGCTAACAGGGAATAGCGCATTGCTTCATAAATCTTTTCGGGATAGGTGAGAGGCACAGAGCGGTCTAGCGCCGCCTCAACTTGAGCCTGCCGTTGCTTGAGGTAGGTTGATAAGTCAAAAGTAAGAGCTTCTCCTTTGGGGGCAGGTCGCCCATCCGTCGCTACCATGCCTTAATTCCTTGATATTTTGTCACTGTTTTAACAATTCTACGAGGCGTTGGGATCGTTATGAATGAGTTCGCGTATAGCTTAGTACAGTATTGTGCAACAACATGGCAACCGTCATCGCTCCAACACCACCAGGGACAGGGGTGATGTATTGGGCAACCTCCCGGACTGCGTCAAAATCGACATCACCCACAAGGCGAGATTTACCACTTTCATGAGGAATGCGATTAATTCCTACATCAATCACCACTGAGTTGGGTTTGACCATATCAGCCGTAATCATTTGAGGGCGTCCAACAGCGGCAATCAAAATATCCGCATTCTGAATTAGTTCCTTAAGATTTTGCGATCGCGAGTGAGCAACTGTCACCGTTGCATCTGCTTCTAAAAGCATCAGTGCCATTGGCTTACCGACCAAAATACTGCGCCCAACCACAACAGCTTGTTTGCCCTTAACTTGAATTTGGTATTCCCTTAACAACCGCATCACCCCATCAGGTGTGCAACTGCGTAACCCAGGTTCTCCCCGCACTAAACGGCCTAGATTCACTGGATGCAGCCCATCTACATCTTTATCCGGATCAATTTGATGAAGTAACGAAACAGCATCTAAGTGATCAGGTAAGGGAAGCTGGACGAGAATTCCATCGACTCGCTCATCTTGATTGAGAGCGTCAATAGTTTCTTCGAGTTCCTTTTGGGACGTATTCGCTGGAAAATGGCGACCAAAAGAGGCTATTCCAACTGCTGCACAGGCACGCTCTTTACCGCGTACATAGGCAGCGCTAGCAGGATTATCCCCGACCATCAGTACCGCTAATCCGGGAGGACGTCCGATTGTCGAGATCAGTTGAGCCACCTGCTCGCTGAGTTGAACCTGAATTCGTTGAGCAAGGGCTTTACCATCTAATATGTTGGCGTAGGTCGAGTCCATCGCAATTGTAGGAGCGTTTTATGTTTGTACTTTGTATCTGCTGCTTAAAGCAGGTAAACCATAGACCATAACAGTTTCGCAGATTTCGCTCATTGATTAATAACGATTGACTCTATGTATCGCGTAATCTTTACACGATCTGCATCTGGAAAACAAGGTTTTTGAAACAAAGGGCTATGCTGTTCTTAAAAGTTAAGCCGATACACTCTCGAAAGGCACAAGGCTACTGCTCCTCTTCTTCCTCATCCACCCAGGCAAAGCAAAAGTCAATTTTTTGGCTTTGTTTATTGCCTCTATACATCTTCGGTTTTGGAGTAGGATTGCTTGGCTGTGCTAACTCAGCACCTTTTGGGCTTAGTGGGCTCAGTATGAGTAATATTGGCATGAATATCACCAAAATCAGTGATATTTCCCAAAATTCTACGATTGATTCTGTTGTTCATCTTCAAGGTCAAGTGACTAATCGAGCACCGCTTATGGGACTGAGTGCTTACCAACTCAAAGATACAACGGGTACAATCTGGGTGTTCTCAAACCAAACTCTTCCCAACCTTGGGGATGAAGTTTTAATTCAAGGTAAACTGCAATTTCAAAGTATTCCCGTTAGCGGAAAAGAATTTGGCGAAGTTTATATTGTCGAAGAACAGGTATTACAACGAAAGGCAGGACAACCCGGACAACCCGTACCCTCTGAAGAAAGCTTAGAACCATGAATAATAAGCGCATTGAAGTTGCGATCGCAATTCTCCACTGCCCAGAGGGATTTCTCATGCAACTTCGAGACGATATCCCTAACATTATCTACCCCGGTTATTGGGGCTTTTTTGGTGGTCATATAGACCCCGGTGAGACACCAGAAGCAGCCGTGAGGCGGGAACTCTTAGAAGAAATTAGTTATACCCCACCTTGGGTAACAAAGTTTGCTAGCCACTCTGATTCTCATGTGCTGCGCCATGTTTTTCATGCTCCCCTAACCGTAGAACTAGACCAACTAGCACTACAAGAAGGTTGGGATATGGGTATATTGACTCCCGAGCAAATTCAAGCAGGTAGCTGCTACTCCCAAAAGGCGAATCAAGTACGTCCTCTAGCACCTCCCCACCAACAACTTCTGCTGGATTTTATTAATAGGGATATTGTGGCAACAAGTCAGCAAGCAAAGTGATCTAACCCTGTTCAAACTCAAGGCTGATTACATCAATGCCTAAACTTGGGACAATCACTCCATGACTAATCAACCTAGCTTTCACAAGGGGTTGGTTAGAGACGAGTAAGGGTTAGGAAGATGATTAAATCTTGGATGGTAATTGGATCTGTGGCTCTACTCGTGGTGGTATTAGGGGGTAGCTTGGTTAACCCCGACGGGAACAGATGGTTCAACCGCCTACAACGTCCAAGATGGCTAACCTTTGAGCCAGCAATTCCCTTCATCTGGACTGTTATTTATATTTGTGCTGCCTGGTCAGCTTACATTGTTTGGGAGCAAGCACCAGGGACTTCAAGAACTTGGTGGCTGATAAGTCTATATCTGCTGCTCGAACTCGTCACTACCGCCTATACACCAGTCATGGTGAGACTCCGTAGCTTAAGGGTTGGCACGATTATTGGTGGAACAGGCGCTTTTTTGGGGATTATTCTTGCACTGCTTGTCTTGCCCATTTCAATTTGGGCATCTTTGTTACTCTTGCCCTATGTAATTTGGAGTCCAATTGGGACTTATACCACTTGGCAGATGATGCAACTCAATCCTGAAGATGTCTAGAGCGGTAATACTTCAGATTACGCTAAATTAATGCAAACAGCGCCGCAAAAGTTGTCAAAAAACAAGATAATTGACATTTGCCCTCTTACTCGCTATGAACTTTCTTAGAGGTAGATTACAGCTTCTAGCAGAACAGCTTCCTGACTTAATTAACCAACTGTCGGATGAAAATTTAGACGACATTTGGAAAGTTCTACAACCGCTTTATTATGACCTGTATATGCTCGGAGCCATGCAAGAGGCGATGCGAACAGTCAGACCTGGGGATGTTCTCACTCGTGAAGAGGCATTGAGGTTTTTACAATTTCCATAAATTTTTGGTGATGAGTACCGTGAATAACAATTTGTAACATGGAGTCAGAACCCGGCTTGTGAGCATAGAAGTGCGCTATGCCCGATCCTTTTTACAAGATCTTAAGAATTTAGAGTCAGCAGCCTATCAGCAGGTCTGCAACGTTGTCTTTGATGAGTTTAAAAAACTCAAGCAAATTCAAGAACTGCCAGAACTCCACCAAATTAGCTCAAATGCGATTTTTTACAGATTTACCATTGACAACTACCTAGTCGGCATTGAAGTCACTGGACAGATTGTGAAATTTTTGCGAGTTTTACCCAAACCCTACATTTGATCAGAAAAGATGCGTGCAAGCCCCACTTATACCCGTAGAGTCAAGTGCGGGAGTATTCACTTAAACTTGTGATTGGTCAAAACACAACTATGAGAGCTATTTATGGACGCTGCTGCACTCTGGCAACGATACCAGGATTGGCTATATTACCACGAAGGGTTGGGATTTTTTCTCGATGTCAGCCGTATGCGGTTTGATGATGCCTTTGTTGAGGCGATGCAACCGAAATTTCAGAAGGCATTTGAGGAAATGGATGCCCTCGAGGCAGGTGCGATCGCAAATCCTGACGAAAACCGTATGGTCGGTCATTACTGGCTGCGAGACCCCGATTTAGCCCCAACGCCAGAACTCCGAGAAGAAATTGTCAATACCCTCGAACAAATTGAATCCTTCACCGAAAAGGTTCACGCAGGTACCCTCCATCCCCCTAACCAGTCTAAATTTACCGATGTCCTTTCGATTGGCATCGGAGGTTCTGCCCTCGGCCCTCAATTTGTGGCCGAAGCGCTAGCCCCAGCCTTTCCTCCCTTAACCGTTCATTTTATTGACAATACGGACCCGGCTGGTATTGATCGCGTTCTTACCCAGTTACAAGATCGACTTTCTAGCACTCTAGTCATCGTCATCTCCAAGTCTGGGGGAACGCCAGAAACTCGTAACGGCATGATTGAAGTTAAAAAAGCTTACGAGTCCAAGCAATTGGATTTTGCTGCTCACGCCGTTGCAATTACGGGTACCGATAGCAAATTGGATCAACTCGCTAAATCCGAAGGCTGGCTAGCAACCTTTCCCATGTACGACTGGGTGGGAGGACGTACTTCTGAAATGTCAGCGGTAGGACTACTCCCAGCAGCACTACAAGGAATTAACATCCGCGAGATGTTGGCTGGCGCTAAAGAGATGGATGCCGCTACTCGCGTCCATCAAATCAAAGAAAACCCAGCCGCTTTATTAGCCCTATCTTGGTACTTTGCCGGAAATGGGAAGGGTCAAAAAGATATGGTGGTGTTGCCTTATAAAGATAGTTTGTTGCTATTCTCTCGCTACCTCCAGCAGTTGGTCATGGAGTCTTTGGGTAAAGAGCAAGATTTAGAAGGCAATATCGTTCACCAAGGCATTGCTGTCTACGGAAACAAAGGTTCAACAGACCAACACGCTTATGTACAGCAACTACGAGAAGGAGTCAACAATTTCTTTGTAACGTTCATTGAAGTTCTACAAGACCGACAAGGAACATCTCCGGAAGTAGAACCAGGCGTGACTTCAGGAGATTATTTATCCGGCTTGTTGCAGGGGACTCGTCAAGCGCTGTACGAAAATCTTCGGGATTCTATGACGGTGACAATTCCGAATGTGACAGCCCGAACAGTGGGTGCTTTAATTGCCCTGTACGATCGCGCCGTCGGGTTGTACGGTTTTCTCGTCAATATCAACGCTTACCATCAGCCTGGAGTCGAAGCAGGCAAGAAAGCGGCTGCCGCTATTCTGGATTTACAAAAGCAGGTGATGCAGGTCTTGCAGGCAGAAAGTGCGCCTTTGTCTCTTGGGGATTTGGCTCAACAAGTTGGAGTCCCTGATCAGATTGAAGCGATTTATAAATTGCTGCGTCATCTCCAAGCCAACAATCGGGGTGTGGTTTTAGAAGGCAATTTAGGAGAACCCAGCAACTTGAAGGTGTCTGCCAGTTGAGACCCATTGATTGTTGTTGAACCGTTGGTAGGCGGGGAAAGGGGAAACGGCAAAGGATTTTTTGGATTGTCAAGCCTCCTTCTCCGCTTCTTGGGTTCTACGTGAGCGGGAAATTATTTTTAATCAAGGAATATTTACTACCACAAAAGGGGATTTATTGTTGCATTTGCAACATTTTTTTAGAGAGAGACGGCTTACATTGCAAGATGAAGCTTCAACTTGAGGATGCTTGGTATGGGCTTAGTCAATGGTATAGAGATTCGTCCTCTGGAATCTGTGAAAGGGGGAATGGCTGAGTTTTATACCCCTCAATCCAGCCACGAGACAATGCTGGTGCAGATTCCATCGGGAACTGTAGAAGATCTATTTGTACATCGATTTCAGACAGACCAGCTTTTAGTAGTCCGAGGTAGTTTTGTACTGGTAGTGTTACAAAACCGCCGCTATCACTATATTCCTCTCAGCGAAGCTCAGCCAGTAGTAGTAACCATTCCCCCACTTGTTCCTCATGGAGCGATTAACCTCAGTGGCGTTCCTTGTGTGTTAGTCAATGCCTTGCTGCGTCACGGTCGCATCCATGAGCGAGATTACCAACCGCTAAAACGACCTTTCCCTTATGACTTAGAAGCCGTGCAGGCAGCTTTGAGACAACCGAGTTGCTCTGCCATTGTCTAATAAAAAATTTTTTGTATCGGTCAGACGGGTGATGAGATCTGGGAGGGAGTCGCTGTAAACTGAGATAGGGCTTACTCCTAATCCTCGCAACCTCAAAAAAATAGCCATCGGGGTTTGTTAGGTTAGGCAGACATGACCTAGCGTAAGAGTAGGTTCGCTCTTATATTAAGTACCCCATGCCATTGATTATCCTGGTTGCAGATGACAACCTGGGAACCCGTCTTTCTGTAAGCGATTATCTGGAGATGTCTGGCTACTCAGTCATCTCGGCTGAAGATGGTCAGCAAGCACTCTCCATGCTCGAAACTTATCATCCTCATGTACTGGTGACCGATATCAATATGCCGCGCATGGACGGCTACGAGTTGGTGCGAAAAGTGCGTCAGCAACCTTCATTCCGCTTGTTACCGGTTGTCTTTTTAACCGAACGCACCAGTACAGAGGAACGCATCAAGGGATACCAGTCAGGGTGTGATTTGTATCTACCTAAGCCCTTTGAGATGGAGGAATTGGGGGCTGTGATTCGCAATCTCTTAGAGCGATCGCAAATGATTCAATCTGAGTGGCGATTCACGACTTCGGAAAAACCTGGATTCTCCCACCCCGACTTGATGACATTGCCAGAACGGGTTCCCGATTGGGAAGTGCCTGCAAAACCAGACACCACACGCTCGGCTGCGATCGCCCCCAAGACACATCTGATCGATCTAACCGAGCGAGAACAAGAAGTTTTGGATTTATTAACGACCGGTCTATCCAACGTCGAAATTGGTAAAAAGCTGCACCGTAGCCCTCGAACGATCGAAAAGCACGTCAGCAGTCTTTTAAGAAAAACCGAAACCAATAATCGAGCAGAACTAGTACGATTCGCGCTAGAAAATCACTTAGTCGATTAATTACTTAGGGGCGAAAAGGAGAAAATAAGTTTGTGAGTCATTCGGGTGAGACTCCTTGAGCGCAAGGTCAAACTGCTACCAATAATTTATATAATATTTTCTTTTCAGAGCCGCCCCTAGCATTAGGAGTGCGGCTTTTGGTATTTTATCTTAGAAGTTTATCATCCAATTTTCAGGGAAATTGGCTTAAGTTCAATGGTTTTAAATCACCCAATTGGGTGAGTAAACTCACCATCCATGTAGATCTTGCAAGCAGAGCTTTATTAAAGTTTTTTTGAATAAAACATGACAGCTCATCCACCTGGGGGAAGGCGAGAAATGAGCAATGATCCAAGCTATTTTTAGAGGGGTAATTTATCGGAGGAAGGCAATCATGTTGATCACAATGACTGGGACTGTAGCAAAATGACTTTACAAAATCTGACGCCTCTGAGTCAAAGACACAGTTGGCGATATTTTGCTGTCATCGGTGCGATCGCTTTTGCCTTCTACAGTACCGCTCAACTCGCCTTCTCCACATTAGGGTTGAGGCTGGAAGCTTC
>CBKWLJ010000410.1:0-8599 GCA_966675205.1 uncultured bacterium | reverse complement strand
TGGAAGGTTAGCAATCAGAGAGTCTACCCAACGAGTCAAATTGAGCATCACAGGGGTAAGACTATCCCAAGCAAAAAAGAGCAACCCCACATACAGAACAATACCAATCACAAAATTGACCAGAATCGGTACAGCCACATAACCCCACAAACGAGGAGTGCGCCTAAACACCGCTAGGACTCGAAACGGGTAAGTTGCCCCTGCCAGCAATCCAAATCCATCCAGTAGTTTCCACATCATCACTCAGTTCGTTGTGCCTGTTTTGTAGTTGATAACGCTCTGACTTTAACCTCTTCCCTTTTTTAGATGGGGAATTCTAAAATGAACGTTCTCACATTAACTTGAGCGTCGCAACCAACCAAACATCTGCTCGACTGATAGATTAAGCTCTAGTTCCTCTATCACGGGTAGCAAATCTGTTCCAGTTAACAAATCCGGTGAGCGATCGCGATGATAAACCAGTACTGATCGCTCATTGGGGTCTATCAGCCATCCTAATTGGCTTCCATGTCTTAAGCAGTGCAAAATATTACCAGTAACTTTAGTCTGGCTTTGGTTTGAGGAAAGGATTTCAATCACCCAAGGTGGGGCAAAGCCAATTCCAGTGTTAACAATCTCACCGTTCTCGTCTACAGCGATCGCATTTCTTCCTTAATTCATGTAGGCGATCGCTTATCAGTGAGGCGCAGCAATCCTGCAACGTGTCGCCGAAAAATATCAAGCGAATGCCAGTTTGGAGGAATATCTTTGAGATTTTTCAGGTTTTTCACCGTTCCACCTGCATATCCGTTATGAGAATAACCAAATAAGTCGCACTGTCTGGGTATGTAGTTCTCATGTTTGAAATCTGCAATCCACAGAACTTTAACGTCGCGAACAACTGACCATTCACCTTCTCCCTCACAGCGTGGTGCATTGTCCATAATTTCAACCAAATGAGTAACATGGCTTTTTTGGAGAAGTAGAACTAGATCGCTAAAGTTGAGTTTTCTTGCATTACTTTCTTGCTTGATTTTCCAATGCAAGTGATGTACTTCAGTTTGATTAAATTGCCAGTGTGCGTATGCCCAAGGTTCATCACCTTGAGCGTTAATATACTTGATCCACTTCAAATTCTCTAGATTCATGATTCAACAAAACCAGAACTTGACGTTCTTATAACATTCAGGATATGCAGCAGTTTATGAGACAAATTCCAAAGAAATAAGCTGCTAAACCGTAATTATTCTAATAGCCAGCCAAATACATCACTTACTGTTAGCCGTAGTTCACTTGCAAAAGAAGGTACGGGAAGCTGTTCTGTCGGCTCATCAAATACTTCTGGCTGTTGCTTTGGTTGATAAACGAATATCGTTTGCTCATCCGGGTCAATCAACCAACCCATTTGGGTCTCATGTTTGAGAGAATTTAAAATTTTTTTCGTAACTTTGGTAGCGCTTTGGTCTGGAGATAGGACTTCAATTATCCAATCAGGAGCTGCTTTAAATACATTAGCTACACCACCATTTTCCTTACGAGGAATTCTCGACCAGGTAAATACAGCTACATCGGCCACGATTGACTTTCCACCAAAGGTACATCGCAATTCGGGAAATGCCCTAGCAACTTTTTTAGGCTTAACAACAGCATTAATCACAATAATCAGTTCACCCTGAATTACGCTATGTTCTCCTTGAGGCATTGGTTTTTGAATAATTTGACCATCAATGTACTCGTTGGCGGGTTCGGTTTCGGGTAGCTTCAAAAACTCTTCCAAAGATAAAGGTTGAGTGGGTGTTTGTACCATTCGCTGTTTCTTCTAATTGTGCTGGATGCCGATATGGCTTGGTTGGGTAGGTATGCGCTTTTGCGATCGCACCTTTGCAATTGACAAGCCAAATTCCGGCCTGTTCGTCTTCTACCAAGGTATCGGGACTAACTCATTGAGGAGCGATCGCTAAACAGTTCTTAGATTCTAAACAGCCTCTTGACACCCTTGTAGTATTTTTGTAGTATAAAAGTAATCAAGCGGCGGTAACGTTCAAACTCTTTACCCCCTGCACCTTCAACTATTGATACAAGGAGGGGACTCATGGATGTGACGCAACCAACCCTCGCAAATTTCCTTCAGCATTTGCGTACTACAAAAGAGCCGTTTATCCTCCGGCGAGATGCAGCACCGCCTCAGTGGAGCGATGAAGCTTTGCATCGGTCGAACTATGACCAAAATCCAGAGCTTTATGCTCTCATGGCTGTGATGGCAACCATTCAGCCTTGGCAGCGTGTGCGGATTTTGTTCCAATTGCTGCAACGCTCTCGCAAAGGGATGTCTAAGGAGGTTCGTGGTACTTTAGAGCGTGCTACCAACTTGCTGCTGGCAGTTTTGCATCCCGACCAAGTTCTGACGGTGTTTCTAGCACTGCGGCGAGTTCGGGCAAATCACAAACATACTACAAAAGCCATCCTCAAATACATCTTCAATCATCCCCAGTTTGAAGATATGGCAAGTTGCCGCCGTCCAACGTTGGTGGATTGCCTGGAACATGCGCTGGGTAAGAATGTAGCTCGTGCTTGTGCCAAGATGCTGAGTGATGAGGCAACGGTTAACGAAGCCTATCTGCGGCGGAACGTGTTGCGATATGTCCGCAACCTCCAACGGGTAAAATTCATCCTGCCATTGCTTTACCAGAAAGGAACGCACCAAACGGGTAACGGTGAGTATCAACTGGTTCATCGGCAGTATACCGAGAAGTTTGAGCAGCGCCAAGAGCGGCCCAAGACGATTACGGCAACAAATCGCGGGGATATCTCGGCTACGCTAGTTCACCTCTACCGGGGTGGTAACTCACCCGACTTACAGCAAGCGTTAGACGGCTACGTTGAAGAAGCTGCTCGCGAACTCCCTCAATTTGAGGGCAAGCTGGCGCTAATTCTGGATGCTTCTGCCTCGACTCGCAGCTACGGAGAACGCGAATACTGCGCTCTTTCTCAAGCTGTCGCCTTGCAACGAGTGCTGGAAAAACGCTGTGCCAACTTGCAAGTGCATACAGTGGGGGGTTTTGGAAATCCACCCATGCCAGAAGGGAACACAGATTTAGCGACTGTCCTCCTCGATGCGCTGGAAGGGGAACCGGATGTCGTTGCGATCGCAACTGATGGATATGAAAATGTATATCCCGGAGATTTAGAACGAGTTGTCGAGTCTTTGCCTCATGTTGGCATCCAGACACCTGTTGTCTTCTGCCATAGCAAATTTACCAGCTCAGATGACTTGACATTACGGCGTCCAGCCCAGAATCTGCCACAACTGGAATTCTGGCATCAAGACGATTTTGAAGATGTACTGTTGTCGTTGTTCTTGATGGCTAACGGTAAGGGTGCATCCGACTGCTTGCGGGAGTTCCTGCTCGAAAAACTCACTAAGGTCGAAAAGGAGGTAGCACCGTGGACTACCATCAATTAATTCCTACTAAATTTGACTTATCGACTTACCGCTTCGGGATGCCGCAGCAGTCGGGAACGCTGACAGTGTTGCCAGTATTCGGTTCCGATAATGATGGTCGATTTGTCGCTCCTCTGTCTGGTTTAAAGCTGTCTCAGGTTCGGGGTTATGGAAATATGGAACTTTCCAACCCTGCTGAAACTGGAATTGCGATCGTTCCTCTGCACATGGGCTATATCCAAGATAGAGCGCAAAACCATGCCCTGTGTCGTTCTGCCTTTATCGCAGCCGGTCAGAAACTGATGTTTGAGGATGCCTGTTGTGTCCAGGCAGCTCAAGGTGGGTACTTGGAAGGACGCGATCAGTGGTTCTTCATCCTGCCATTGCCACTGCGGCAAGAAGCGCTAGAACTCCGGGGTAAGGAAGACTACAGCAAACTTTGGGATGCGATTAGTCGCCTCAATGAGCAGTTTGGTTTAGCCAACCGAGGTCATTTAGAGCAAATTCTCAGTCGGAAGCGGGCGTTTCTCACGCAATATCAAAGCCGATTGGAACTGCTGCCCCAGCAAACGGGTGCTGTATTCTTCATTCGAGATCAGCTAGCTGGAGTAGAGATTGCCCCCAGTGCGGTTTACTTCCAAGAGTTGTGGATGCCTCTAGTGTGCTTCTGCTACGGAGTGGCGGCAATGTATCACGAGAAAGATGTAGAGGTGAAACAGCCTTTAGTTCCTTTCTCTGCTGGTAATCTTCAGGAATTGAGAGAGCAGCTCAATCAAAGTCGTCTCGAACGCCAGGAGCAAGTACGCAACTGGTTGGCACAAACACCTGCGGAAGAGTTTGGTATCGAGGAAGAAGAACGGTTCCTCAGCCTCCGTCTGCAAACAGTGACGGGCAAGAATTTTGCAGGTCAGTATGTAGAAGAGGAAGGGCGTTTGCTGTATGCCTCACTATTTGCAAAGCCTGAGTATCTGAACTCAACAAGGGGCTAGGAGATAAAGAGAAATCCAGTACAATGCGGCGGAAATAACCCACCCTTTAAAAAAGGTTAAAAAGCTTACTGTACAATCAATATCCCTCGTGCCTCCTGCCTTCTTGCACTAGCCTCTTTGAATAAAAAGGTTGACAGCTCTGAGGACAACTGTAGTATAATGTAGTATACTGGGAACTGAGTCAGGTAATTGACGTGAACTAACCGGTTCCAAGCAGGTACTAAAAAACGTCAAAGCGCTGACCGCCTGTCCCAATCGCATCTCCCCCAAACTTTCACTAAAACTCATGAGGAACTGAGTCAGGTAGGACGTAGATAGATGATGCCATATCTACACCTAAACACGTCTTTGCGCTGACCGCCTATCCTCACTCTTCATTATCCATTGTTGATTGAAAGGCTCGTGCTTGCTCTAAAGCCTTCCTTCTTCTGCCTTCTCAAAGCAAAAGCCAACTGTTCTTGCCGAGGATAACGAGAAACTTGAAGTGCTTGCCGCCTGTCCTCATGAATTTTCATACTAGGAACTGTGCAAGGCTCCTTTTTTGCCAAGGTGGCATCTGCGTCTCGTAAGCGCAGACGGGGGGTTCGATTCCCTCCCTCGGCTTTTTACAGCAAACACAACAACTGATGCAGCGACAAATCTTAGCGAACTTTGACAACGAAGGAATCATTGTTTACCAAGCGTTTAATCCTTCTATTGCTGAGGAAGCAGTGCGTCTTGGCACATTTGGTAAAGGCTTTAACTTAGACAGAATGACTTGGATTAAGCCTTCATTTGGCTGGATGCTCTATCGTTCAGGATACGCGACTAAACACAATCAAGAACGTATCCTCAAAATTAAACTTAGCTATGATGGGTTTCAAACAATTCTTGCTCAAGCTATATCAACTTGGTTTGAGCCAAATTTGTTTAAGTGTGAGCTAGATTGGCAATTCGCTTTGCAACGAGGTGAGGTACGCTTTCAGTGGGACCCCGATCGCGATTTGTTGCTGCGACGACTCGATCACCGGGCGCTACAATTAGGTATTCGTGGTAGTGTAGTCAAAAATTATGTGAGCCATTGGATACGGGGAATTGAGGATGTTACCGAGTTGGCTCATACCATCAAGGAAGCAGTGGAGAATCAGCAACAGCACTTCCCCTTAGTACCTGAAGAACGGGTGTATGAAGTCTCTCCCCAGATTCAACAAACTTTGCAGATCACCTCATAAGCTGGGTAAGTCAATACATTGAAACTTGTCTAGGGTACTTTAGAGCAGCTTGTTCATTGCGATCGCCATTTTGACCAGATTGCTCTAGATAGTGTAGTTGCTTCTAAAGGATGAATCCCAACATCCAAGAGCTTCTGACTTGGGAGGGATAGCTTTAGCCTTGGTGTTCGTTAAGTTTATTAACGTAAGCTTGACTAAAACAACGAAGTATTTATTAGAGGGATTAGCAATCATGCAGCCAACAAACACTCCTCCCATCACAAATCCTGAAGAGCGTAATGCTTGGAAGACGGGTTTGACGCCTCAAGCCGAAATCTGGAACGGTCGCCTCGCGATGATTGGTTTTGTCGCCGCATTACTGACAGAACTATTTACCAACCAAGGTGTCCTGCATTTTTGGGGCTTGATGTAAGCCGCAATCTACTAATTTAAGAGCAACAAATTAAGACACTAATTGAAAAAAGGAAGATAAACCATGACTAACACACCAAACACACCGATTACCAACCCTGAAGACCGCAACGCTGTAAAGTTCGGCTTCACCCCTCAAGCAGAAATCTGGAATGGACGCTTAGCAATGCTTGGCTTCGTCATTGCCATCGCTATTGAACTCTTCTCAAATCAAGGTTTTCTCCACTTCTGGGGCTTAATTTAAGTCCAATAATTGAGGCAAAAAATTAGTGGTAACAAGGAGAATTTAAAATGGTTAATGCTAACAATTCACCCAATCAACCCATTAGAGACCCCCAAGTGAGAAATGCTTGGATTGGTGGCTTCACTCCTCAAGCGGAAATCTGGAACGGGCGTTTAGCAATGCTTGGTTTTGTGATTGCTCTAGCTATTGAATTAATCTCTGGGCAAGGTATCCTGCATTTTTGGGGACTCATGTAGGTTAAGTCTGCATTACCACCAATCTATCGTAAAGAACCTAAGAAGCATATTAAAGCCTCTTAGGTTCTTTTTTTAATATTTAAAAATTAACTGTGTCTTAATCTAAAATTATTGTATTCAAAAATAGATAGATCTTGAATAGAATAAACTATTGAACGTAGTTTCAATTAAAGAATATTGCCATAATCGAATTAAAAATTATTGAATTGAATCAGAAACAACATTAAGAGCAGTGCGAGTTAAAGCGAAAGCTACAATAGAATAGAGAACTGTTGTAATCAAACAGCCAATAAAACGCCTATGACCACTGCTGCACCGGTTAAAACTCAGTATGAAGCAATTATTGGTTTAGAAACCCACTGTCAGCTGAGTACCCAAACCAAAATTTTCTCTCATTCCTCTACAGAATTCGGTGCCACCCCTAATACCAATATCGATCCAATTTGCTTAGGATTGCCTGGGGTGTTGCCGGTACTGAATCAAAAAGTTCTGGAGTACGCTGTCAAAGCGGGTTTGGCGTTGAATTGCCAGATTGCACCTTATAGCAAGTTTGACCGGAAACAGTATTTTTATCCTGACCTGCCTAAAAATTATCAGATTTCTCAATACGACTTGCCAATAGCTGAGCATGGTTGGCTAGAAATTGAACTACCGGATGCCCAGGGAAATCCTATCCGCAAGAAAATTGGCATCACTCGCTTGCACATGGAGGAAGATGCGGGAAAACTGGTTCATGCAGGAAGCGATCGCCTTTCCGGTTCCACCTACTCCTTAGTTGATTACAATCGTGCTGGTGTGCCTTTGATTGAAATCGTCTCAGAACCCGATATGCGTTCCGGTCAAGAAGCGGCAGAGTACGCTCAGGAACTGCGCCGGATTGTGCGCTACATCGGTGTCAGTGACGGTAATATGCAGGAAGGTTCGCTGCGGTGCGATGTTAACGTTTCCGTGCGACCGGTGGGACAGCAGGAGTTTGGCACTAAAGTCGAAATCAAGAATATGAACTCCTTCAACGCGATCCAAAAGGCGATCGAGTTTGAGATCGAGCGGCAAATTGCCGCAATTGAAGCAGGAGAACGCATTATTCAAGAAACTCGACTCTGGGACGAGAACAAGCAAGAAACCTTTAGTATGCGGACAAAGGAAGGTTCTAGCGACTACCGCTACTTCCCCGAACCTGACTTACCTCCGATTGAAGTCTCTAAAGAACAGTTAGAGCAGTGGCGTAGTGAGCTCCCCGAACTTCCCGCACAGAAGCGCCACCGTTATGAAAGTGAGCTTGGGCTTTCTGCTTATGATGCTCGTGTCCTAACAGACGATCGCTTAGTAGCAGAATACTTTGAAGCCGCGATCGCTGCCAATGCCAATCCCAAGCAATCGGCTAACTGGATTATGGGAGACATTGCCGCTTATCTCAACACCGAGAAGTTGACGATTACAGAGATTGCACTCAAACCGCTAATCTTAGCCGAACTCGTCACCCTGATTGAAGACGGCACTATTAGCGGCAAGATTGCCAAAGACATTCTGCCCGAACTTTTGACTCAAGGCGGTTCAGCTAAGGAATTAGTAGAACGCAAGGGCTTGATCCAAATCTCTGATACGTCTCAACTCGAAGCCATCATTGATGAGGTAATTGCTGCCCATCCCAAAGAATTAGAGCAGTATCGTAGTGGCAAAACCAAGCTACAAGGATTCTTTGTCGGACAAGTAATGAAGAAAACCAGTGGACGAGCTGACCCCAAACTGACTAACCAACTTCTAAACCAGAAGTTAAATGGATAGAACAATCGAACTCATTAACCTCTACTATGCCGCTTAACTTTATCAAACTCAAACTCAAACTTCACAAAGCCCACATACTAGGGGCTTCACCCCTCATGTCTAAATTGGTATAGTGTGCTTAGTAGATGCACCCTGATGATCGGGAGAGTCGCCTCAAGTGGCTCTCTTTTTTTGTGTCTAAAATCCTTGGTCAAAAAAAATAAAATAGGGGGTGACACCCCTCACCCCGCAGCGATATACTTATGAGAAGTAGATGCACCCTGATGATCGGGAGAGTCGCCTCAAGTGGCTCTCTTTTTTTT
>CBKWLJ010000409.1:0-8616 GCA_966675205.1 uncultured bacterium | reverse complement strand
ACGCGAGTTCACAACTCGCGGAATGAAAATCCTTCTTCCCCTATTCCCCGTTCCCCGTTCCCTGTTCCCTATTTTCAAGACAGAGAAAATAGCTGTCTCAACTACTCTGTTTGAACGCAACTTCGGATTAGGGAGCAAAGGAACTCGGGGAGTCAGCTTTTACTCGATGTAAACGGGTGGGCAACTTTTGCCGCTCGGTCTAATTTTTAGCGCAATAATTATTAATTGTTTTATTGCATGACTTTCAAGAGCGTGCCTCGACCTTAGTTTACAAGTCTTAATATGATCGAGCTTAATTAAAATTATTCATCTTTTTTCCTGTATTCCGCTAATGAAGGAGCCAATGTATGGCAAGTCGTATCATGCAGCGTAATAATGTCCAGATCTTAGGTGATGGTCCCCAGACTATCATTTTTGCCCATGGCTTCGGCTCCGATCAGACGGCTTGGCGACATCAGGTAGCAACCTTCGCTTCTGATTTTCGCATTATACTGTTCGACCATGTAGGGGCAGGTAAGTCTGATTTTTCTGCCTATAGTCCCCGCCGCTACAGTAGCCTCTACAGCTATGCTGAGGATTTGCTAGATTTGTGTGCCGAGTTAAAGTTGACCAAGAGCATCTTAGTAGGTCACTCTGTCAGTGGAATGGTTAGCTTACTAGCCGCATTAGTTGAGCCGGATTGTTTCAGCAAACTCATCTTTATCAGCGCATCCCCCCGTTATCTTAACGATATTGGGTACTACGGTGGCTTCGAGCAATCTGACCTAGATGCGTTATATGAAGCCATGTCAACTAACTACTATGCTTGGGCGAGCGGCTTTGCTCCCATCGCTATGGCTACCCAGGATAAACCCGAATTGGCTAAAGAGTTTGCAAGTACCCTAGCAGCAATCCGTCCTGACATCGCACAAGCTGTTGCTCGTGTGATTTTCCAGTCTGATCACCGAGCTGAGCTACCGCGACTGAAGATACCAACTGTGATTTTACAGGCAAGTGATGATATTGCTGTGCCACTTATGGTCGGCCAGTACATGGCAACTCAAATTCCCCACAGTAAGCTGATTAACATTAACGCCAGGGGACACTTACCTCATATCAGTGCACCTGATGTTGTAACTAGTGCGATCGCAGAATGTTTGGCCGCTTAAGCAATCATTTTAATTTACTGCCTCAAAGGAACCATCCAGATCGGCTGCCCACTTTTGCACCCGTCTTACTCAGTGTCGTGCTCTGTTTCGTTGGCTGGGGAGTGCTGGATGAATGGCAACCCTTGCCATGGCTAGCCCTAATCTTGGGGACAGTTTGTACTTTGTTGCCCCCTTCCAGGGTAAGAGTCATATTTCTTCTGGGGCTGGCGATACTGGCCTTGGGAGTTTTACAACATCAAGATGAACTGTTTCCCAGTCTATTTTTTTTACCGGGAGCGCTATTCAGTCTTCAGTTAGGTCGATTTCTGAGGGGAATTGAGTGGCGGTTAGCGTCTCAGTCGGTACTGGCTACGCTTGCGGATGTTAGTACCATCAGCGAACCCGGAGGGAGTATTCTCACAAGTGAGGCTCTCCTAAATCGCGCTCTTTCCCTACTGCGTGACTATACTTGTGCTGATGCTGCGATCGCATTGCGTCAACTCGATAAAGTCACGGCCCAAGCGCTGGTTTGTCTACCTTCATCCGCTCTCCCCGATCAGCTTACCACTCCGACGCTGTTTGCCGATGCGATCGCTCAAAATCGCTGCCTCTACTATACCGACTACCCCTCTACCCCTGGAGCTTCCCATCTCTTAGTTGCTCAAGGCACTCAGTCTCTGGCGGTTCTCCCCCTGCAACCCCCCCTAACGCCGGGAGGGCAAGAACTAAGACGGGGGGCAATTCTATTAATTTGGTATCACCGCTACAATGCCTCACCTCACTTAAGGCAATTTATTGAATCGCTATTAGGTGAGTTACGTACCCTACTGCAATTTAGTGATACCACCCTCCGCCTTGATCAACTCCAAGCACGCTTCGGTGCGATGTTAGAAACAATTCATCAAGGAGTCGTGTTCGTAGATGAAAGCGGTGAACAAGGTTGGCTCAATCAAGCAGCAGGTGAACACTTGGGTTTAACTCCAGGCGCGATCGAACCCCCTTTACTTGCCCAAGCCATGGCAACCTTACGGATGAGTGCGGATAATCAATCTGAAATTGCCCAAAAAGCAGCAGAATTTTTCTCCAAACCTCAACCTGAAATTCGCCACTGGAACTGGATTTTTAGCCAACCTCAACCCAAAGTCCTAAGTTTGTCTAGCACCCCAACTCGCATTCGGGATGTGCCCGGTCGCCTTTGGATATTAGACGATATTACAGAGCGGTATTTTGCTCAATTAGCAATCATTGAACGAACTCAAGAACTCTCTCGAACCAATCTCGAACTAGAAAAGGCAAAAGCAGAAGCAGAAGCAGCAACTCAGATAAAAAGTCAATTTCTCGCCAATATGAGCCATGAAATCCGTACACCCATGAATGCCATCATTGGGATGACGGGTCTATTACTCAATACTAAGCTAACAGCTCAACAGCGAGATTTTGCGGAAACTATTCAAAGCAGTAGCGATGCTTTACTCTCACTAATTAATGATATTCTTGACCTTTCCAAAATTGAGTCAGGTAAGTTAGAACTGGAAGAAAAGCCTTTTAAGTTAAGGACTTGTGTTGAAGAATCCTTAGACTTAATCGCGTTTAACGCGGCTAAAAAAAATTTAGAACTAACTTACATCATTCACTCTCAAACCCCCGACAAAATTATCGGAGATGTCACTCGGTTACGCCAAATTTTAGTGAATTTGCTCAGTAATGCGGTCAAATTTACTGAAACCGGAGAAGTGGTTGTTTCAGTATCAGCCAAAGAGTTGAAAGTTGGAGAGTTGAAAGTTGTTAGCGAAGCGGAACTTAGTCCAGATTTGAACGTTGAAGATTTAAACCAGCACCTTCAACCCGCTAACCTTCAACCTGCAACTTTTTATAAAATCCAATTTGCCGTAAAAGATACAGGCATTGGCATTCCCCCAGATCGACTCGATCGCTTGTTCAAATCTTTCAGTCAAATTGATTCCTCGATTACCCGTCATTATGGAGGAACTGGACTGGGTTTATCGATTGGTAAACAGCTCAGTGAAATGATGGGTGGCACTATGTGGGTAGAAAGTCAAGCAGGAAAAGGCTCAACTTTTTATTTCACTATCGTTGCTCAGTCAGATGCGACTTTATCACCAAGTGAGTGTGATTCGCATCAGCTCCAGCTTAATGGCAGACATCTTCTAATAGTAGATGATAATGCGACAAATCGGCAGATTTTGACGCTACAAGCCCAATCTTGGGGAATGGTAACTCATGCGGTGGAATCAGGGGCAAAAGCTCTCTGTTTACTGGAGCAAAAGAAAGCCTTTGATTTGGCCATTTTAGATATGCAGATGCCTACAATGGATGGTTTGACTTTATCTGCACAAATCAGGAAGCAGCCCGGTTACCAAAATTTGCCCTTGATTATGCTGACCTCAATCGATAAGCCAGCCAGTGATTGTGCTAAAGTGATAAACTTCGCGGCTTTCCTCACCAAGCCGATTAAACAATCTCATCTTTATCATGTCTTACTCCAGGCTTTGGAAGGACAGCCCATCCAAGTCAAACCTTCTCGCGTTAATCTACCTTCGCTTAATCCCCAACTTGCCCAACAGCACCCCTTAAGGATTCTTTTAGCGGAGGACAATGTCGTCAATCAGAAAGTCGCTTTGCTTCTTTTGCAACAAATGGGCTATCAAGCCGATCTCGCTACTAATGGACTGCAAGTTCTAGATGCTCTACGCCGTCAATATTATGACGTCGTGTTAATGGACATGCAGATGCCTGAAATGGATGGTTTGACGGCTACGAGGCAAATTTGTCAAGAATTTCTCAATAGCGATCGCCCCCGGATTATTGCCATGACAGCCAATGCCATGCAAGGCGATCGCGAAGACTGTCTCCAGGCAGGCATGGATGATTACATTAGCAAGCCCATACGGGTAGAGGAACTCATTCAAGCTTTGAGAAAGTGTCGGCCTGAAGGAGACGGGGAGACGGGGAAACAGGGAGACGGGGAGCAATCTTCAAATCCTATCTTGAGTGAGGGAACAGACGTTCAACTCCAACTTTCTACCGCAGGGTTCCTCCACCCTTCACCACCTGAACATCCCATTCCTCCTATCGATCCCAAGCTGCTGCAATCCTTCCGGGAGATGATTGGTGACGATGCCGACTCTATCTTGGTTGAGATGATTGATTGCTACTTGGAAGATGCACCTAAACTCGTCAGTGCGCTCACGGCGGCTGTTGATCAAGGGGATGCCAAACAGTTACGAGCCTACGCCCATACACTCAAGTCCAGCAGCCTTACCCTTGGCGCTACAACTCTATCCAATCTTTGTAAAGAGTTGGAAGTGATGAGTCGTGGTGGGCATACTGAAGGTGGGGCTGACAAGGTGCTGCTGCTAAAAGCTGAGTATCAAAGAGTGCAGGCAGCTTTGCAAATAGAACGAACTCAGGCTCAGGTTTAATCCTCTTCCGTTACAGCTACAAACTTAACGGAAGTCGTAAGGGAGACAGTAAAATGAACACCGACTCTCAACAAGATGCTCCCCTCGTTCTCATCGTAGAGGACGACCGGTTCATGCGAATTCAATTGCGCCGAGCGATGGAACAGGTAGGTTATCAGGTGGCAGAAGCTAGTGATGGTGAAGAGGGTTTAGCGGCTTACCATCAGTTACATCCAGATATTGTGCTGCTTGATGCCATGATGCCCGTGATGGATGGCTTTACTTGTTGCCAGCAATTGCTATCCGTGTCGGGAGATCATTTACTCAATAGCGATCGCGTTTCTAGTTCTGAAGAAACAGCTGTGCTCACACGCACCCCTGTATTAATGATTACAGCTCTTGAAGATCAAGAATCTGTAGATCGGGCGTTTGCAGCAGGTGCGATCGATTACATTACTAAGCCGATTCACTGGGCTGTACTGCGCCAACGGGTACGCCGTCTGCTGCAAGCGAATCGGACAATGAAGGAATTACAACAGCAGACTGAGCGGGCACAGTTGAGTGAGGGGCGACTCAGATTAGCGCTAGAAGCGTCTCACATGGGTAGCTGGGATTGGGATATCTCGAGTGGCAAACTTTTGTGTTCGGCTGCAACAGAAGCAATACACGGTCTTGCGCCAAGATATGTTGACGGCACAATCACAGGATTCTTGAACAGTCTTCATCCTGACGATCATGAATCAGTTACTCAAGCTTTAGACAACTCTTTAGAAAAGGGAGCAGACTATGATGTCGAGTTCCGCATTATTGGGTCGGATGGTAGCGTTCGTTGGGTAGCCAGCAAAGGTCAAGTTCATTATGACCACATCGGCAAGCCTGTGCGGATGATTGGGATTAATATGGACATCACCGATCGCAAACAGGCTGAGGAGGAACTCCGACGACAAAACTTGCGATCACAATTATTTGCTGAATTTACCCTCAAAATTCGCCAATCTTTGCAAATTGAGGAAATACTCCGCACCACCGTCACCGAAGTCCAACGAATTCTTGCTTGCGATCGCGTCTTAATCTTTCAACTACAATCTAATGGCTATGGCACCATTGTCACCGAAGCCGTGCATCCCAACTGGTCCTCAGTTGTCGGACACAACATCACGGATGAATGCTTTGGAACAGAATATTTAAATCGGTATAGCCAAGGGCGAATTTATACTATTGCTGATATAGAGAAATCTCAAGTGCCAACTTGCCTGGTTGAATTCATGAAACAATTCGATGTCAAGGCAAAGCTAGCGATACCGATTTTGTTAAAGGAAAAACTCTGGGGTTTGCTCATTGTTCATCAATGTAGCAGTCCCCGCCAGTGGTCTACCTTTGAAACCGAACTCCTCAGTCAGTTAGCCGATCAAATTGGTATTGCTTTAGCTCAAGCTCAACTTTTAGAACAAGAAACCCATCAGCGCCTAGAACTAGCCCGTTCTAATGCCGAACTGCAAGAATTTGCGAATGTTGCCTCCCATGATTTACAAGAACCCTTACGCAAGATTGTTGCCTTCGGCGATAGGCTCAAAACAAAGTATGGAGAATTACTCCCTCCTCAAGCATGTGATTACCTAGAGCGGATGCAAAACGCTGCTCAACGAATGCAGTCTCTCATTGACGATTTGCTGACGCTTTCACGAATTACCACCAAAGCTCAACCCTTTGTTCCGGTTAATCTGACTCAAGTGGTTCAAGAAGTCTTATCTGATTTAGAGGTATTCATTGAGCGGGTTAGGGGAGAAGTCGATGTGGGTGAGCTACCGACCCTTGAGGCCGATCCGCTACAGATGCGTCAACTGCTACAGAACCTGATTGGTAATGCCCTGAAATTTCACCAAGCAAGTGAGTCACCGCTCATTAGAATTCACTATCAACTGCTCAAAGTTGACGAACAGCAACCCACAGAGAATTCAGCAATGCCTAAATTTTGTCAAATTTGGGTAGAAGACAACGGGATTGGCTTTGATGAACAATACAAGGAGCGAATCTTCGGTGCTTTCCAACGTCTGCACACTCGCACTGAATACGAAGGAACAGGCATGGGTTTAGCCATTTGCCGGAAGATTGTAGAACGTCATAACGGTAAAATCACGGCAAAGAGTACTCGGGGACAAGGTTCAACGTTTATTGTTACCCTGCCCTTGCAACAACGCCAAGTTAATCCTTGATAAAGAATGTTTTCTAGAATTGATCATTGCTCATTCCTTTTTTCCTTAAAACTTAACGTTTTAAATTTCGGGAATAAAACACCTTAATTCAATACGGATTTGAAATTTTTGAATTGCTCTTAAAGAAGCTGGAATATTAATGGATATCCTCCCAGTCAGAGTCCTGCTCATCGATGATGATGAAGATGACTATATCTTAACCCGTGATTTACTCAGTGAAAGTCAGGGAAGTCGCTTTGAGTTGGAATGGATCAAAGCGGGTGACATTGCTCTAGAGGCAATGTGCCAAAATCAATACGATCTTTATTTACTTGACTATCGCCTTGGTGAGTATAACGGTCTAGAACTGCTGCGACAAGCAGTTGCCAAGGGTTGTAGAGTACCGATTATTTTACTCACCGGACAAGGCGATCGCGAAATCGATATCGAAGCGATGAAAGCGGGAGCGGCGGATTACCTGGATAAAAGTCAAATCAGGGCACCTTTATTAGAACGCTCAATCCGTTATGCGATCGAACGCAAGCGATCTGAACAAAAAATTCGTGAACAAGCGGCACTTTTAGATGTTGCGACGGATGCGATTTTGGTGCAAAATCTGCAACATCAAATTGTGTTCTGGAATAAAGGTGCAGAACGGATTTACGCTTGGCAAGCAGAGGAAGTGCTGGGTAAAGATGCCAATCAACTGTTGTGTCAAGCCGAAAATTGTGATTGGCTCGAAGACATTCAAACGCTCGTGGCTCTCGAAGGCAGTTGGTACGGGGAGTTACAGCAAGTCACGAAAAACGGAAAAGAACTCATTATTGAAAGCCGTTGGACGTTGGTGCAAAATGAACATCAAGAACCGACATCAATTCTTATTGTCAACACCGATATTACTGAAAAAAAGCAGCTCGAAGCCCAGTTTCTCCGTGCTCAGCGCATGGAGAGTATCGGTACATTGGCCAGTGGCATTGCTCATGACTTGAATAACGTCCTCGCCCCAATTTTAATGTCGGTTCAGCTTTTAGGGCTTAAGCTTCACGACGAACAAACTCGGCAGTGGCTCAATATTTTAGAATCTAATGCCAAGCGAGGGGCAGAATTAGTCAAGCAAGTCGTGTCGTTTGCGCGAGGCGTCAAAGGCGATCGCACTTTAGTACAAGTTAGACACCTAATTTCAGAAATTAGGCAGATTGCGAAAGAAACATTTCCCAAATCCATTGAAGTTCATACCGATATTGCTCAAGACTTATGGACAGTTTGTGGAGACGCGACCCAATTGCATCAGGTGTTGATGAATCTGTGCGTCAATGCTCGTGATGCTCTTCCGGACGGAGGTATCCTCACCATTTCCGCTAAAAATGTGTTTTTAAATGAAGAATCTGCTCGGCTAAATCTGGATGCCAAAGTTGGCTCTTATATTGTTATTGCCGTCTCCGATACGGGAATAGGTATCCCTCATGAAATCTTGGATCGCATTTTTGAGCCGTTTTTCACGACCAAAGAGTTGGGTAAGGGAACAGGTCTAGGGCTATCAACCGTCATCGGGATTGTGAGAAGTCACGGCGGTTTTGTCAAGGTGTCGAGTAAGCTAGGGCAAGGAACAGACTTTGAGATCTACTTACCAGCATTAAAGGAACATATTTCCGTCTCTGTGGAAGACCCTGAAATGCCTAGAGGTCATGGAGAAGTGATTTTGATAGTCGATGACGAAGCGGCAATTCGTCAGATTACCCAATCTTCCTTAGAAACTTACTCCTACAGAGTTCTGACTGCTAGTGATGGAATTGAGGCACTGGCAATGTATGCTCAATACAAAGAAGAAATTAGCTTAGTGTTGATTGATATGATGATGCCTGCGATGGACGGCCC
>CBKWLJ010000408.1:0-8627 GCA_966675205.1 uncultured bacterium | reverse complement strand
GATACAATGAGATGTAAACGGCACTTCTTTTAGGAAATGGCTGAAATCGTCACCCTGGAACTTCCCGAAACGCTGGCACAACAAGCTAGGACAATTGCTGCTCTCACGCATCGAACAATGGAAGATGTGTTAGTTGAATGGATTGACCGCGCTGTTACAGAACTCCCTGTGGAGTCGTTACCTGATGAGCAGGTGTTAGCTCTGTGCGAGATGCAGATGGAGAATGAGCAGCAAGAGGTTTTCAGTGACCTTTTGGCTCGCAATCGAGAGGGGCAACTTATTGATCGAGAAGTCAGCCAACTCGATGAACTAATGCAAGTCTATCGACGGGGTTTAGTACGCAAGGCACGAGCGCTGAAAGTAGCTGTTGAGCGTGGCTTAAAACCTGCTCTTAACTACCAGCAATGAGTCGCTTCTATATACCTGTAGAGGTAGAACGCCGTGTTCGTATTGCTGCTCGTAATCGCTGTGGCTACTGCTTAAGTCCTCAGCATTTGGTGATGGCACGCTTAGAACTCGAACATATTATTCCTATCTCAAAAGGCGGCAGTAATGATGAATCTAATTTATGGCTAGCTTGTCCTCTTTGCAATGGCTATAAAAGTGATAAAACGACTGCGGTTGACCCAGAGACGGGTGAGACGGTAAAGCTCTTTAATCCGCGTACCCAAGACTGGTTTGAACATTTCCGATGGACTGAAGATGGTCTGCGTGTCGTTGGAAGAACGCCGACTGGTCGCGCAACAGTTGCAGCTCTACATTTAAGTGACGATGCAGATGCACTGGTTGTTCGCAGCTATTGGGTACTCGCTGGCTGGCATCCTCCAGAGTATTGAATTAAGACTGCTATACGCCAAATCATTCATCTGTCGGTTTGTTCTCTTCACCAAGGTTTACACTTTTATTCCCTTAATTCTAATTCTGACAAATTACAAACGGGCATCACTGTTCATTAGTCTGTCCGTAAAGTGATCGCATTTCAGCCCCCACCCACCCCGAAACTTACGACAAAACTTGCATTTGCTGTCTTTGGTGAGTTCATAGGCGAAAATAGATACTTTCATAATGCACCTGAGTGGCTGTAGCCAGTCGCCTGACTCACTTGTAGACTCATTCATGCAAAGATCATTTCCATCCTTTCTTGGCTTGTGTACTGCACTTGCCCTTGCCTCTGCTTTCACCTCTGCCTGTAACGCCCCATCCACCGAAGCAAGCAAACCGGTTTCCCTGCCTGCGACGGATTCAGGAAATCCTAACCAGAACACTGCGGCAAAAGCTGGCATCATTTATCAAGCGTTTAATCTGCGTTTCCGGGATATCAAAGCTCAACTTCCTGAACTCCAAAAGCAAGGTTATACCCACATACAAGTTTCGCCGCCGCAAAAAAGCAATCCTTCCTCTGAATGGTGGGCGCGATATCAACCCATCGATCACAGGGTAATTGATAGCCCTCTGGGTACTGAAAAAGAACTCAAAGAACTCATTGACGCTGCACACAGCCGGAAGATGAAAATTATCATCGATGTAGTTCTCAATCACATGGCAAACTATGGCAGTTATGTCAAAAGCCTGAATTATCCTCGCTTCTCAACGCAAGATTTCCATCCAAAAAGCTGTATTGACTACAACAACCGCCTTTCTGTAACCAAAGGTTGGATTAATTGTGATCTTCCTGATCTAAATACCGCTTCACCTCACGTTAGGCAGGAAGCGAAAAATTACCTCAAAAAACTGCTTGCCCTTGGTGCTGATGGGTTTCGGTTTGATGCCGCCAAGCATATCGAGCCTGATTTTTTTCGGGAAGTTCTGCAAGTTGTCCCGCCTGATAAATTCGTTTATGGTGAGGTAATTGGGCAAACCCTGGCAGAAAGTAACGAGTACACCAGTCTGTTTGCGGTGACAGACTTCCATCTGGTGAGTACAATGAGCAATGCCTTTAGCTATGGAGGAGATTTGCGATCGCTCATCGATCCAGCATCATCGGGAAAAGCCTTACCAGGAACTCAAGCGGTCACCTTTGCTCATAATCATGATATCGCCAAGGGTCAAATCGGCTACCAATTGCCCACCCCTCAAGATACGAAATTGGCAAACGCTTATATCCTCGCTCGCCAGGAAGGTTTTCCGGTTGTGTATAGTGATGATGCTCAGGATGCCATTACTCAGGCGGCTGTCTTCTTTCATCGAGAAATGCTCGGAGAACCGCAATATTTTCGCAACGGAAATGAAATTGCTCCTGGCGCAGACAATCCCAATACCTTATTTATCGAACGCGGCAATCAAGGACTTGCCATTATTAATAAAGCTGGGGAATCCTTTGATGTAAAAGCAGCAAAGATGCCGGGATTGCAAATGGGCTGTTACAAGGAACTGCGCTATAACTTTACAATGGCAGTTGGCAAGGGTCAAGATGGGCAAAAATATGTAACCCAATGGGGAACCAAGCAGAGGGGAGGCATTCAGGTTGGTTCGCGTGATGTCCTCTTCTTCGTCCAAACTTCCCCGAATGATTGCAAATAAATAAAGGAGATATTCAGTGGTTAAAATTGTTAGTCGCAAATCTTTAGGGGTTCAACCCGTATACGATATTGGTGTTGAGCAAGACCATAATTTTCTTTTGATCAATGGCTTAGTTGCTTCCAATTGCTTTAATAAATCTCACTCAACTGCTTATGGTTACGTAACGTATCAAACAGCTTATCTCAAGGCAAATTACCCTGTAGAATATATGGCAGCACTGCTAACGGGTAGCAGTGGAAACCAAGATAAGGTGCAAAAATATATCGCCACCTGTTCCAAGATGGGTATTGATGTATTGAAACCGGATATCAATCATTCAGAGATTGATTTCACCCCAGTATCCGGTCAGATTTTGTTTGGACTCTCAGCAATCCGAAATTTAGGGCAAGGGGCAATTGAGTGTATTTTAGAGGCTCGTGAAAAAGATGGGGCCTTTAAGTCGATGGCGGATTTTTGCGATCGCGTTGATTTGCGTAGCGTTAACCGTCGTGCGATCGAATCTTTGATTTATTGCGGAGCTTTTGATGCTCTTTCCTCTAATCGCAAGCAACTGATCGAATCTTTAGACTTACTCATTAGTTGGGCGCAAGATCGTGCTAAAGATCGTGATAGTGGTCAGACTAGTATTTTCGATATCTTAGGCAGTACCAATGCAAAAAATGGCAATGGTACAGCTTTAGAATCTGCTCCCAAACTGGTTGATGTTCCCGATTACTCCTCTCAGGAAAAGCTACGCTTAGAAAAAGAATTACTCGGTTTCTATTTATCTGATCATCCTCTCAAAGCTGCTCATCAAGCAGCGAAAGTCTTGTCCCCCATTAGTCTTTCGGACTTAGCCGAACAAGGGAAGCGCACGACATTTAGTGCCATTGTCATGCTTACCGATGTTAAGCCCATTCTCACCAAAAAAGGCGATCGCATGGCCATTGTCCAAATGGAAGATTTAAGCGGACAAGCAGAAGGCGTTGTCTTCCCTGGCAGTTATGAACGCATCGGTGAACTGATACAACCAGATGCGCGTCTGATCATTTGGGGCAAAGCCGACAAGCGAGAAGATCAGATTCAGGTGATTATTGAGGATGCTGAACTCATTGAAACCGCACCAATGGTGATTGTAGAACTACCACCAGAGCGAGTAACAAATAGTACACTCCTCCAGCTAAAAGCCATTCTGCAAGAACACTCCGGACAGAAAAAGCTTCTCAAAGTGCCAGTACTGGCAACGATAGCTTCAGCAAACCATCGTCAATTCGTGCGCTTTGCTTCTAAATACTGGGTACAAGACTATCAAACAGTCGTTAATGTTCTCAACAAGAATGGCTTCTCTGCCTCGACTGCTTCGATTGTTCCTTAGGAAAAGGAAAAAGGGGAAAGGATTAATATCGTTTCTCCTTAACTTTGCTACAGATGACTGATACGGAGATGCTCCGGACGCTCCGGAACATAAATATGCTACGTATGAACGTAACTTCGTATGACAATCATTATTTGCCATTCCCTGTTCCCTATCTTTTCTACATGACTAACGCTATCGGTTTTTACAGAATTCTAAGAATTTAAAAGTAATTTTGGATACAGGGAAATACGGAAGTGAGAAGTCAAAATTAATATTTTGTATCAAAATCACACAAACTTAATGAAAGCTTAAGGTTTGGATACAATTTTTGCGAAAAATTTTGAGAATCTTAAATAGTGACCCTATCAGGACACATCAGTAGTGAGCTTCCCAAAATATAGCAGGTCTCAAATGAGTGGAGTACACCTAACTTCTACCATCTGCCTCCTGCCTTGGAGCCTTAAATCCAACTGCTTTGTATCTCATCCAATTGAGAAACGCTATAGATGTAGGAACTCACACCGTTCGCAGTAACTCCTGAACAAACCGATTTGCTGCTGGGTTTGTTTTGGAAATCAAGGATGATATCAACAATGACTTCAAAATTGACTCATGCGTCTTGCCTCATGCTTTGTAGTTATGAAAACGGTACCAACTCGCTCCAGATGATTCGGATTGTTAATACTCCGGGTTGCTGCTTGGAACGAGTAATTTTCCCAGGAGAACGTTTTTTATTTGAAGCTCCTGTGCGTGCTGAGCTAGAAGTCCGTACTACTCAATCGAGTCAAACTGTACTAGCAAAAACAGTTCCTTGCGATCGCTTGCAAGTGAGACAGACGTCATTCTACCCATCCATGCAAAAAGTGGTATGAGCAGGTAGAACAGGAACGCGATCGCTGTTTCGCTTAAAAACTTGATTACTCCCGTCTCAGGCAGAAGAATACTTCTTCACCTCTTAAAATTTTGGTGAATAAATAATGGGGAATTGGCTTTTCGTCAACTCCCCATTACCAATCGCTACTTACCCATCTAAAAGAAAATTAACCAATCTTGACTTTAACAACCTTGTTCTTCTCTGCCTCAGCTTTGGGTAGAGTCAGGTTCAGGATGCCATTTTTGTATTCAGCTTCAACTTTGTCGTTTTGAATGCGAGTTGATAACGGAATCACCCGTTGAAATTTCCCGTAACGGAACTCAGTGCGAGTTAATCCTTTTCCTTCACTCTTCATTTCCTCTTTGCGTTCGCCGCTCATTGAAACAGCTTCTGCTGTTACTTGCACATCTAAATCAGAGGCTTCCATGCCAGGAACTTCTAGTTTGAGATAAATCGCTTCGGGAGTTTCCTGCATTTCGGCTGGGGGAATAAATGCAAATCCAACGTTCTCTCCATTAGCGGTGGTGCGTGTCATATCATCAAACAGACGGTTCATTTCCCGTTGTAGGCTATTAATTTCTCGTAATGGTTCCCAACGAATGATTGCCATAATTGTTCCTCCTAAGATGTCAAAGTTCGGTTAAAGAGGTGGGTTCGAGAAGACCTCTTTCTGCTCTCTTTCTAATAGATAGAATAAAAAAGCTAGAGGCCCGATTTGGTTCGGCTCCATGCTCAAACTCGGTCGAAATTCCCGTACTTGCTCTAATCCTGTGGCAAGCATAAAAAGTATTTCGGGGGTAGCCTTATCCTGTCCGGTTGAATACCCATAGTTAGGACTGACGCGGGGACGTGGGGACGCGGGGACGCGGAGAAATTTTTATTATGGGCAATTAGCCGGACTTGATATCACTGCCTATTGTGAGTCAGGAAATAAACGGGAACTGAGACTCTTGTCCGTAGTATTAGGAAGTTTTCACAACTATAAGCTGACTTTCTCACCGTACATCTATTCATGAACAGTGCCATCTGGCATAATTACACCACTCAGCTTTGCACCCAACAAATTTGTTCCTCTTAAATCCGCCTTTTTCAAATTGGCTCGTTCTAGGTTGGCATGATTTAAATCGGCTCCAGAAAGGTTAGCAAAGGACAGATTAGCTCCATCTAAGTTGACAGATTGGAGTGATGCTCCACACAAATTAGCCGCAACTAAATTGGCTCGACTTAAATTCACTTGATCAAGGTTATGACCTACTAAATTTGCCCCAGCTAGGTTGGCTCCGCTCAAGTTTGTATGAGAATCAACTTTGAATTTAGCTTTTTTTAAATTAATTTGATTAAGATTAGCGGCGGATAAATTAGTTCCCTGTAAATTTGCTGCCTTCAGATTAGCGCCACTTAAATTTGCTCCTGTAAGGTTGGCTCTTTCCAAGTTAGCTTCTTCTAAATTAGCTTCACTGAGATTTGCCTGAAGCAGAATAGCATTTTCTAAATGAGCCTTGGTAAGAGTTGCATGACTCAAGTTGGCTTCACTTAAGTCGGCTGCTTCTAAATTGACGCAGTCTAGGGTTGCTGCTTGTAAGTTCGCTTGAGTCAAGTCTGCATTACTCAAGTCAGCACCTACGAGATTTGCATCAGTGAGCGAGGTGTGAGGCGCAATCAAGCACGCACCAGCTTGTGCGGGATTAAATCCTTGAGGGAAGATGGTTGCCTGATTGTAAATCGCTGCTTCCAGATTTGCCTGTTCCAAGTTCGCCCCTTCTAGATTGGCTTCTAGCAAATTCGCTTGCCTTAAATCCGCTCGACGCAAGTCAGCTTGAGTGAGTGTTGCTTGTCTCAAATTTGCCTTGCTCAAATTGGCTTGGCTCAAGTTCGCTGCTTGGAGAGTGACTTGTTGCGATAGATTCGCTCCACTAAGATTTGCCCTACTTAAGTTTGCCTTGTCTAAGGTTGTTTCCTTGAAGTTGGCTTGGCTTAAGTCTGCTTGTTCTAGATTTGCCTCCGCGAGGTTAGTTTGCCAAAAATTTGCTTCACTCAGTTGAGCATTTGTCAAATTGGCTTGGCTGAGATTGACTCCATTGAGAATTGCCTTGTTGAGTTTGGCTTGGCTGAGATTTGCTTGGCTGAGGTTGAGATCATAGCTGAGAAACTTTCCGGTGAGATTGACACCCGTTAAGTTCGCTCCTCGAAAATTTCGTTGTTGCTCATTATATTGTCTTAAAAAGTCTGCGGTTGCGATCGCAATTTCCTGACTAGGCTCAACCCAAGCTTCCATCTCCTCAGCTAGTTTAACGTCAGCCTCCTCAAGCTTCATCCATTTCTCCGCTAATTCCCTCTGCACAGAGGTATTCAATCTCTCGGTACCCGAGCAGTTCTCACAATTGTTAAACGTCTCGCCCCAGGGAATAGATGAATTGGGATGCGGTTGCCAAGCGGTAAGGTGTTCACATAGCTGCACCAGCACTGCCTGCAAATATTTGATTTGCTGTAACTCAGGTCGTTTATTGAATTGCTCGATTAAGCGCTCTAACTGGCGTTTAACCACTACTGTATACCGGGCTAGACTATTTTGTCGCTTTTCTAACTGCTCAATCCTCGACACCAAAGAGGTAAAATCCAGTTGCAGCTCAGTCATACTTATCACTATTTTGGGCGACCACAGATATTTTCATTTTCTGCATGAAATCGAGCATCGACAAAATTAATTAGGGAATGGGGAACAGGGAACGGTTATTAAGTAGGAATTTAAACGGTCACCTGTAGAGATAAAAATATCCTTTCCCTTTACCCTTTTCCCCTTCCTCTTTGCCCTACTCCTTGTTAAAAGCTTGCGGCTGACGAAATTGGTAAATATCTTGAATCACTTGTACCCAACCCTCTGCCAGAGAGTCCAATATCTGATCGCCTTTTTCCTTGGTTGCTATTGTTGCATCTCCTAACACCCCGCTTTTACTTAAATCCCGCATTGCCCAAGCAAAAGGCAATTTCCCTTCCATACTCAGCAAACTATCTTGCGGTAAATCGTGGGGATACTCCGCCACAGCTCTTTCCATCTTCACCTGTTCGGGCAAAATTGAGAGCAACACACTGGTTTCTGCATCTCCAGCATGGATGCCATATTCCAACTCCTTGGCAGTGAGTAATTCCTTGGCAATATTAGGGACTCGCCAGGTAAACAACGGGAAAACCAAGAAATCTTCGTACTTTTGATGTAAATCCCGTGCAGCAATCTCCATAATTTGCGGTTGTCCGCCATGGGCATTCATCAGCACTAACTTCCGAAAGCCTGCCCTGTAGACACTTTGGGCCATTTCCATAAGTACCGCTAAGAGGGTTTGGGCGCTGAGGGTGAGTGTACCGGGAAAATGCCAATGCTCATTGGATTTGCCGTAGTACAAGGGAGGTAAGGCATAGGCGGGGACAGTTGAAGTCAGTTTTCCTAAAGCTTTACCTAACACAGCAACTGCGATCGCAGAATCGACAATCAGAGGCAAATGAGGCCCATGTTGCTCAATAGCACCTACTGGCTGAATAATCACCACATTTTCCTTATCCGGCATTGCCTGAATATCGGTCCAAGTCAGATAAGGAAAAAAGCGTTCTGGGGGAATAAAACTGTGCATCATAAAATTGCGGACTGAGAAAATCAATACATCTCATTCCAATTCAACCAGGAAACTCCTCGTAAAGATTCATTCACCAAGACAGGAAACTCCTGAACTGTTGAACTCCTAAACAACGAGGGAACGAGCAGTTTCAGCATTAAGGGAAGTCGCAGAATCAAGAATCCTGTTTTTCGGAACCGTGAGTGTTAAGAGAGATATAAAAGGGGTGGGCTTTGTCCACCCCTGTGTGTTTTTAGAAGGGGAAAGGGGAACGGGAAAGGGTATTACCGTT
>CBKWLJ010000407.1:0-8699 GCA_966675205.1 uncultured bacterium | reverse complement strand
CCTTCTAAGGTGTGAACTCGGTTCTCTACCCGGAAAAATCGCTCAAAAATCGCTTCTTGGTCTTCTGGGTCGATGCCAATTCCTGTATCCGAGATTTCAATCCGAACACATCTCGTCTCATTGGGACCATGAAAGCCTGACTCTAGCAGATAAGCACGAATCGCAACTCGCCCCCCCGGTTCTGTGAATTTCAATCCATTGCCGACCAAGTTAGCAAACACTTGAAGTAAGAGGTCGTAATGACCCAATACGGCTGGTAAGTCAGGTTCAATCTCTTGAAGCAGTTCAATGCCTTTGTCACGAGCATTCAGTTGGTAGGTACGTAGGGTTTGCTCGATGGGTTGAGCAATGTCTACGGGTTCCAAGTGATAAATTCGGCAGGATTCAAGTCGGGACAAATCTAAAACATCGTTAACCAAACGAGTCAAGCGGTCAGTTTCTCGATTAGCCGTTTCTAAAAACTCCCGACGCTCCGTTTCTGTGAGGTCTTCACCGTATTCATGAAGTGTTTCGATAAAAGACTTGATGTTAAATAGAGGCGTCCGGAGTTCATGAGAGACGTTGCTAATAAAGTTACTTTTAGCCTCGTTCAGTTCTACCTCACGGGTAATGTCTTGCACCGTCATGGCAATACCCTTGAGCGTCTCACGGTACTGGTCAAACACCCGAGTTAAGAGAATGCGAACAGTACGAGATGTGGGACCTGGTAGTGTAATTCGGAACTCTTCGCCGTCTCGATCGCGCTCAGATGCTCCCTTCCCTCTAGCAATTTGGTATAGAGGTCGAGTGAGTTCCATCGTTACCGATTTAGGCAGTTGGTTTAGCACATTTTCTCCCACCAAGTCAATGCCTTCCCAACCAAAAATACGCCGTGCCGTTGGGTTGACCAAAATCATTTGTAAATTGGTATCAAGCAGCACCGCACCATCTGCGATTGTGGACACTAAAGTCTCTAACTTCGCTTTCTCGGCAGTCAGTTCCTCAATATTTTGCTCTTCATAGCGCTCTAGACGCTCAGCCATTTCATTGAAACTAGAAATGAGTTCGCCGAGTTCTCCACCCAAGGGTAAGTCAACACGCTGTTTAAAATTCCCTGCGGCAATGTTTTTGACACCCGTTAGCAGTTCTTTGATGGGCTTAGTGATAGTGAGGGCATTAAACACTCCCCCTAAAATCACCATTACCCAGATAGAGATAAATACAGCAAGCGTAACGTCTCGTGTCAAATTTGAAGAGGCAACAACCGTAGGATTAGGATTAATGCCTATGGCTAAGACCCCCAAGTACTTGCCATCATGCATTAGCGGCACAAACACATCCGTCACTTCACCATCCGGTGTTGGATGCTGCCGCACCATCGGCAACTCTGAGTTACTCGCGTAGTTTTCTGGTAGCTCAATCCGACGCTGAATCGTCAGCGAATTTTGCACTTCTGACTCCGAAAATGGAATGCCAAAGAAAATATTGCCATTTTCGTCCGCATAGAGCATGTAGCGAACACTAGAGGTCGTGTTATAAAAGCGGCTAGAAAAGCGAGCTACCTCCGTCAGATTGTTTTCTGCAATTTGAGGTGCCACATTGGCGGCTAGCAACAGGCCTAAATCACGACCAAAGCGAGTGTCGTTCATTCTAGCGTCCTGTTGAATCGTGTTCACCGCCCAGAAAGTCAAGCCACTCATAAACAAGGAGACAGCCAAGGTTGCTGCCGCCATCAGCCGAGTCTGGAGAGTAAACTCCGACCACCAATGCGCGATCACTTCTCGAAGGGTTTTTAGCAAAGCCAGCAAGGTTGGTTTACCACAATCAACAGAGGGATAATAGGAGAGCCTTCATAAAGGTAGATGCTTGAATCAGAAGAAATAGCTTCCGCTTTTGGAGTGCCTCCCACTTATATATATAGTACGATTTGCTTGAACCTCAAGTTCTTGAGGAGAGTGAACTCAAGCAGTTATGAATTATGAAGTATAAAACTTTTAGTTCATACTTCACAATTCATGAGAGGCAGATCGCCATTGATTTCATCTTCCCCAAGGCTTAGCCCAGCCTAAAAAACAACGATGCCAAACAGATTTCCGTTTGCCCGTGCCCTTACCTTCAACTGGACTTAGAGCTGGTCTTTATGACCCTGTGACCGATATCTTTTCGGTAATAAATTCCTTCAAATTTAATACAATTCATTGCTGCATAGGCTTTTGCGATCGCTTGCTCCAAGGTATCTCCTATTGCCGTAACACCCAGAACCCGACCCCCATTGGTTACAAGTTGCTGTTGCTTTAACTGAGTACCGGCGTGGAAAACGAGCGCACCCTGTTCTTCGGCCTGCTCAATTCCGGTAATTTCATGGCCTTTTTGATAAGAACCAGGATATCCTTGAGCGGCAGCAACAACACAGCCTGCTGCCCCAGACTTCCAGGCAATGGGGGGAAGTTCCTCTAATCGCTGCTGAGTACAAGCCAGTAGTAACTCGTCTAGAGGCGTCTCTAGCAACGGTAGAATGGCTTGGGTTTCTGGATCACCAAAACGGCAATTAAATTCCAAAACCATTGGATCACCTTCAGGGGTGATCATCAAGCCAGCATACAGAACACCCCTGTAATCGATACCTCTTTCCCGTAAAGCCTCAACTGTGGGTTGGAGGATTTCTTGCTGGATACGTTCCATCAACGCAGGCGTCACGATTGGCGCAGGAGCATAAACCCCCATACCCCCCGTATTTTCTCCCGTATCGCCCTCTCCAATCCGCTTATGATCTTGAGCTGGCACCAAGGGGCGCACCGTTAACCCATCCGTCAGAGCCAAAACAGAAGCTTCTTGACCGGTCAGGCACTCTTCGACTACTACAGTATCAAAGCCATTCTTAAAGAGTGACTCAACGGCAGCTTGAGCCTCTTCGACTGTGGCGGCAACCGTAACTCCCTTCCCGGCTGCCAAGCCATCCGCTTTAACAACAATTGGTGCCCCTTGAGCCTGCACATAATTGAGTGCTGCTGCCATATCTGTAAACGCCGCATACTGTGGCGTGGGAATACCAGCAGACTGCATCAAAGTTTTAGCCCAATGCTTACTTGATTCAAGCTGTGCCCCTTCTTGCGTCGGCCCAAAAATCATCAGGTTGGGCAGTTGTTGTTTCAAGTGTTGTTTCAAGTAATTTGTAATTCCCAATGCTAGGGGGACTTCAGGGCCAACAACGACTAGAGCAACATTTTGAACCAGAATAAACCGGGAAATTCCCTCAAAATCATCGACTCGTAAAGGAAGATTTTGGCAACGCTCCATCGTTGCTGTGCCTCCATTCCCAGGAACACATATTACCTGCCGAACACGCTGAGATTGCAGCAGCGTCCAAGCTAGGGCGTGTTCGCGTCCCCCATTGCCAACCACCAAAATCTTCACGTTAGCCTCACGCTCCAGAAGAATTGAACTTTACAGGTTAAAAACTGCCCAACTTGAGTCAGTAGCTCTGTCGTTAGTGGCAGGGTAGAGGCACTCTGTAGGAGTTTATTTTCATTGAAAACTCGCGCTACAGAATCCCTAACTCCAATGTTTTTAACGTTTACCTCAAGCAAATGTTCTACATTATGCCATGTGATCATCAAATGACTCATCGGTTATCACTCAACCGTGGAGAAACCCGATGTTATCGTATTATTCGCTTGAATACCCATAGTGATCTCAGACGGCGACGCCGAGAGTTTCTGATTACGGGTAATTAGATAGACAGGATAGGTAGAACAAGCTTCCCCATGGGCTGGGAAAAATTGCAACATTTTATAAGTTGTTTTTCGACATTCTCCAATGCGATAATTTTTCTGCAATTTGGTTAACTTATACTCCTGTTGGATAAAAGTACTAAGGACTCATCGATTTTTGCTGCTGATAACGCTCTTTAAACTTGCGCTGTTGGGTATTGTGATCAACGATGGGAGCAGGATAGCCACAGGAAGAGCGATCGCTTGCTGAAATCTTCCCACTAACCAGGTATTCTGTATCTACAGAGCGCAGTTCGGGCAGCCATTGACGGATGTATTCCCCTTGGAAATCGAACTTTTGTGCTTGACTGGCTGGATTAAATATCCGCAGAGGCTTGGGGTCCATACCACTAGAAGCGCTCCACTGCCAGCCCCCGTTATTTGCTGAAAGGTCGCCGTCGTAAAGCTTTTGCATGAAGTATTTTTCTCCCCACTGCCAGTTAATCAACAAATCTTTGGTGAGGAAACTAGCCACAATCATACGGCAACGATTGTGCATCCAACCGATTTCATTGAGCTGACGCATGGCTGCATCAACGATGGGGTAGCCGGTTCTGCCTTCACACCAAGCTTGGAATAGCACTTCATCATTATCCCAAGGGAAATCCCTGAACGGCTCTCGATAGGGGCCATTTGCGAGTTCTGGAAAGTGATACATCGCTTGTTGGTAAAACTCCCGCCACGCCAGTTCTTTTTGCCATGCCTGAATGCTGTTTCGCGCTTCTTCACTGCGGCTGTTTTTCAATGCCGTGAGAGTAGCTGCCCAAACCGTGCGAATGCCAATCACACCAAATTTGAGTGCAGCACTCAGTTGGGAGGTGCCGTTATCAGCAGGAAAGTTACGTTGTTGTTCATAGTCAGTAATCGCTTGGTGGCAAAATTCCTCCAGTTTTTGCTGTGCCGCCTCTTCTCCTGGTGCACTCAGCAGTTCATGCTCCCAGACAAAACCCAACTCCTTAGCCGTTGCTAGGGGGACAACTCCCGCTTGTTCTGCTGTTTCCTGTTCTTTTGGGGTAAGTCCCTCAACATTGTTGAGAGAGTCTACAGGGTTGGCTTTCGGTTGGCTACTCCAGTTTTTCCAGAAGGGGGTATAAACCGTGTAAGGCTCTTTAGATTTCGAGTAAATTTCCTGGGGTGAGTGCAGGAGTTGATCCCAGTGGTTGTGGACTTCAATGCCTTTTTCTTGAAGAGCATTGACAATAGTGCGATCGCGTTTTTTCGCATACGGCTCGACATCCCAATTCCAAAAGACAGCCTTAGCGTTGAGTGCTGCTGCCAGGGATGGAATTACTTTACAGGGATCTTGTTGCAAGATGAGTAATTGGCTACCCGCTTTGGCATAGCTTGTTTGCAGTGACTTTAAGCAACCCATCATGTAAGTCACTCTCGAGGGGGCCACATCGTCCCGTTCTAGAATGTTAGGGTCGAGGCAGAAAACTCCTACCACTTTTTTGCTTTTTTGTCTAGCACTAGCGAGTCCAATATTATCCGAGATGCGTAAATCGCGGCGATGCCAAAACAGAATTAAGTCAGACATTCAATAGGGGAAAGGTTAAAGGTTAAAAGGGAAAGGGGAAGAACGAGAAACTAGACCTAGTCTCAATCCCCTTAATTCATTAATGGGAAGGAAGGATAAGAAAGCAAGCATCCAGCAAGATTTCTAAGTCTTTACCTGCGTCATCTCTTGATCCACGACATGCAGTAATTGCTTGTCTAGGTTGATGATGTAGTCCCTGCCGTAGGTGCTATTCTCTAGGCATTCGATAAAATGATGAGGCAGGTCTTTTTTGACTTCTTCACTGCATGAAGCTGCTGCTAAGGCTATTGCTGCCACTGTATCTACATCCCCAGTAAAAGCAATGCACTCTTGAAGCAGTTCGCTGAGGGAATCATGTCGCATCACCGCAGTAATGGCTGCCCTCACACTCATCCACCCTTTGGAACCGACTTTTCCTTCCCAGGGTTTCGACCATTCACCAGGTATGTAAGCTTCCAAAAATTGTCCAAGTTTCTGCTTTTGCCCCAACTTATAGATGAAGTAATGAGACATCAAGGCAGCTGCTTGAGCTGCATGAATACCATCGGGCGTGTTGTGAGTGATTGCTGCTTGGATAGTTGTTGCCTCAAGGACTTGCTCAATGGTGGGAAAAACACCAATGGGTGCAGCACGCATTGCCGCACCACTTTTGTCACTTGTCCAATTGATGCCTTCTAGAAATTGCCGTCCATCTTGAACTTGGAGTAAGTACTGGTAAAAGCGACTGGCGTAACCTTCTCTTGAATCTCTTTTAAAGGCAGTAACAAACTGATGGGCTAAAACTTCAGGTGTCCATGCCGCTTGAGAAACGATCGTTTCTGCGATCGCTAAACTCATTTGAGTATCATCGGTGTAACACCCTGGCTTAATTTGATGACGGGGATGCTGCCTATAGCAACTCAAATCGTTATAAGCCAATACAAACTCTGGCTGTGCGTATTCAAACCCTGCACCGTAGGCATCACCAATCGCTAACTCTAGCAGCATAGTTGAGGATAAAAACAGCAAAACGCGTAATTAATCTACCTTTCCCTTTTCCCCTATTCCCTTTCCCCCTCCCTCACGATACGCAAGTTACAAGCACAATAGCTTACTTCAAGTAGGGACGCGCCAAGAAAAAGCTGGAAATAGACTTGGCATCCACGGGTTCACCCGATAAAATCGCTTTCTCTAATTCATCAGGAGTCATCAAGATAGTTTCGATATCTTCATCAGCATCCCCAGCCGGAGGGCTTTCAAGCTTTTCTAAATCTTGAGCCAGAAAAGCGTAGATATATTCATCGGAATAGCCAGGAGCAATAATAAATTTTCCCAGATTTTGCCAACGATTTGCTCGATAGCCAGTTTCTTCTTCAATCTCTCGCTTAATCGTCTCAAAGGGAGCTTCGTGAGGTTCTACAGTGCCTGCGGGGAACTCCAAAATCCGTCCTTGAACAGTAAAGCGATATTGCCGTACTAGTACCAGCTTGCCTTCTGGCGTCACGGGTACGGCAAGCGCGCCGCCTGGATGACGAATGCATTCCCAGTCTCCCTCTGATTTGTTGGGCAGGCGCAGGGAGTTGACTTCAAAATTAAATCGACGACCCCGATAGAACAGCCGTTGTTTTAAAAGTTGTGGAGGTTCTGAGCCTTGTACCATGTAAAACTACAAGCGATGAATTCCTGAACAGTCTACCCTTTGTACGAGCTGTGCGATCGCTTTTCCGGAAACAGGCTCAATCCAATTGGGTGCAATTTCTGCTAAAGGCACAAGGACAAATGCTCGTTCTGTCATCCGAGGATGAGGCAGTTGGAGGGTTGGAGTTTCTAGGATTAAGTCATCAAAAAGCAACAAATCGAGATCGAGGGTTCTAGGGCCCCAACGTTCTCGACGGACGCGACCGAATTGAGCTTCAATTTTCAGTAACGTGTCTAAAAGTTCCTGTGGCGTTAGCTCAACCTCAAGTAACACACAGCCGTTGACATAATCAGGTTGTGGCGGCCCTACAGCTACAGTTTGATACCAACTCGACTGAGCTTGCAGCGTAACGCTGGGAGTTTGAGCCAAAATTTTTAAAGCTTCTTGGAGATTAGATAGGGAGTCACCAAGATTACTGCCAAGGGCAATGGCGCTTCTTATACCCTTGGCACCAAGAGCCTGTGCTAATTCCATGTTGGGTGGAGCGTCACGACGCATTTTTCCTAATGCAACAAGACCAAGAAGAATTGGAAGTCACCTAAAAGCTAAAGCTTATACCAAACGTTGCATTCATAACATAGTAGATTTATTGTCTCCGCGTCCGGAGCGTCTGTCTGCACTACTAAGTTTGAACGCAACTGCGTATTAGGTGCCATTATCTTCATCTAGTCAGTATTGCCCAGATTGATCATAAATGCGCCGTAACTTCCTGGCAATTTGAATAACTCCTTGAGATGATTTTGGGGAGTAGTATTTGGCGGTTAGATAGCTTACTCTTGTGAGCCTAAAACTTGCGCTTTGAGTGTATTCGCTTCCTGTGCTAGCTCTTGGCGACTAGATGCACGGAGCAAATAGCGGTAAACGAACCAAGCCGTGTAAGCTAAGCCAATAAGTTCCAAAGTCGGCGCTACTAAAGGAATATCATTGAGTGCATCCAGTAAAGCCAGTGTCAATTTGATACCGACTATAACACCGACGATTAAGGCAATCGTTTTTAAAGGGCTCTGATTTTCTCTAAAAAATTGGGTGATGTAATTGGGCAAATTTTGGATAAATGCGGATACTTGTTCCCCGTAATGCTGCCATTGAGCCTTATAACCCGAAGATTGGTTGGAGGAGTTGCTGGACATCAATAGCTTCGTGTCTTCGTTATTAACCTCTACGACTGTAGGATTTTGCTCTTTATCCGTATAGTCGGAGCTTACAGTTTCAGGATTCATATCGGTTCTAGATAATGGCTACTTGAAACTCGAAGGAAGAGTTATGCCCCTACAACAGAATATTAGTGATTTTATAGAAGCCTAGTGTGATGTAGGGACACAAAAAATTGAAAAAGTTGAGTTTCTGCTTCTTAGTTTCAATCCAAGAGTAGAAAACTCCATACACCCAAAGACTTATCTTCAAGATAGGAGCGTAATAGATTAGGCAATATGAGAGATTGGGGATAACCCATTGAAATGCCTTATGGAAACGGAATCAGAGCAAATTCTTGGTCTTTGGCTGGCTGTACCCAGAGCTTCTGTATATTCAGTGGCGATTAGCCCGAATGGTCGAGCGTTAGCCAGTGGTGGCGCTGATAAGACTGTCTTAGTGTGGGAACTTCTCACTGCTAGACAGCAATATATCCTCAGGGGTCATTCGGATTGGGTGTATTCTGTTGCCATCAGTCCTGATAGCCAAACACTTGTCAGTGGTAGTTTAGACACAACGATTAAAGTATGGAGCCTAAAAAGTG
>CBKWLJ010000406.1:0-8733 GCA_966675205.1 uncultured bacterium | reverse complement strand
AGCGAATCGCTTATGGGAGACACAGGACTTACGCAACTGTCACACGCGATCAGCATAACGTTCTTAGTCAGCGGCTGCCAAGAACTTTAAATCCATAATAGATGCTGGGTCGTTTTAAGGATGGAGACGAATAAGTAACCCGTGCGTTGCCAGATGGATAATTCTTGACTTCCATTTTCTTGAAACAGGGTTAATTGAGCAGGCATTTAGGGCGATCCACTGGTAAATTGGCAATGGCACTGCCAACTAGAGCTGAGCTCATGCTGAAAAAAAATAAACCGTTCTTGTTGCTAACATTAGGGGCAGCTATCTTGCTCATTGGCGGCAGTTTAGCCGCATACTGGCTGCTAGTGAAGCGCGATCGCGTTCTGGGGGAAGCGCCTGTCGGTTCCCAGTTGGTTCCTCAAGACGCCTTGCTAACTCTGTCCATTTCTACAGATGCAGCCCAATGGCAGCAGTTACAGCTATACGGAACGCCTGAAACTCAAGCCGCTCTGGAGCAACAACTGAACCAACTTCAGGAGAATCTCCTCACCGCTAACGGCTACAACTACGAGCAAGACATCCGGCCTAGGCTAGATAAAACGGCACTCATTGCCTATATGGGCTCTAGAATACCAGCGACGGGGACAAAACCTGGACAATTCCCCGGACTTGGTCATTCATGGCTTCCAGACTTAATTGTATTGCCAATGATGAGTCCGACTCAGACCCAACAGTTATTAGAAAAAACAAAATCTCAGAAAGCGACACAGTTTTTTGAACGCACTTATAAGGGAATTCAGATTCGAGAAACGCACAAAAACAATGGACATAATTATTCCATCACTGGGTTGGGGCGCTTCTTGGTTGTTACGAGTAATCCCAGACTAACAGAGCGCGTCATTGATACTTATAAAGGAGCTGCCTCAGTCGCCACAACTCCTGGATACCTGGAAGCACTGCCGGAAATTAAAGCCTCAGCTCCCTTTGCTTTAGTTTATTTAAACGTACCTGTTTTATCGGTGCTTTTAGCATCCAATTCCCTAGCACAACCCTCTCCGGAAAAAATCCTAGCCCAGCAATCCATGCAGGGAGTGGCATCAACCCTCACTCTAGAACCCCAAGGGATGCGCTTTCAGGGAATTTCTTGGCTTAAACCTAGTAGTTCTGAAAAATATAAAGTCGAGAATACAACAACACGATTACCCAGACGCTTGCCAGCCGATACGCTGTTGATGGTTTCTGGAGGAAATTTAACGCAGTTGTTGGAAAGTTATGCTCAGAAAAATGGGATCAATCCACTTTTGCCGATTAAGCCCGACAATTTGAATGCTAATTTGAGGACAGCATTAGGCTTAGATTTTGAGAATGATTTACTTTCTTGGATGGGCGATGAGTTTTCTTTGGCACTAATTCCCGCCTCTCCAGAAGTGCTAGCGCTGCCAGAAAACCCACAAGCTCCACTCTTAGGAGCGGGTGTAGTGTTGATGGTAGAAGCGCGCGATCGCAACCGCGCTCAAGCTGCGCTTAAACAGCTCGATCAAACATTGACGACTCGGTATGGATTCCAGGTAGAAGAAACGCAACTGAGCGGTCAACCCCTTGTGAACTTAGTATCACCCTTTGGTGGAATTAGCGCAACTCATGGCTGGCTAGAAGGCAATATTGTCTTTTTAACTTTGGGGGCACCCATCACTAGTACTATTGTTCCTGAACCCCAATCGCCTTTGATTCAAACTCCGCTATTCCAGCAAGCTGTCCCCACTCAACCTAGCCCAAATAATGGTCAGTTTTTCTTGGATGTAGAGCGCCTGATCAATAAAGGAAATATGAATTGGCAAAAAGCTCTGTCTCCTGAGCAGAAATTGCTGGCTAAGGCGATTCGGGCGATCGGGTTTACGAATGCCATTGAGGACAGACGCAGTAACCGCTTTGACTTGTTCGTACAGATGAAAACGGCTGTAATTCCCAGCCCTACTCCTGTTCCTGAAGCGTCCATCACTCCTTCCACCAAACCAACGCCCAAGTTACCCCAAACTTCGTCGAGTACTCCCTCACCAACCCCGAAGCCTAACAAACCTCAGGCTTCCTCCAGTAGTCCATCTGTATCACCGGCTCCTACAACCGCTCCCAGCCCCTCTGTATCACCGACTCCTACAACCGCTCCCAGCCCCTCTGTATCACCGGCTCCTACAACTGCTCCCAGCCCATCACCATAGGGACAGACTGGAGAAAAGGGTTCTTGATTTTTACGATTAGGAAGCCCTGGAGATAGTCATTTTATGCATGGAGAAAAGTCAATAGATAAAAATACTCAAAGATTTGCGGAAACTCATTTGAAGAAGCTTTGATGCTAACAGAATCGATAGGATAATAATGACGCGGCAATAATTTGATTTTCAAAAATTCACTAGAGAGAAAAGTTTATGGATCTGGTTGAACTCCAGAATAACTTGGATAATACGTCCTTCCTCGTCCTTTTTGTGACGATGTTAATGTACTGGGTAGGAGCTGCTTTTCCGGCAATTCCCTATTTGTCAGCCTTATCTACAGCAGGTATGGCGATCGCTAATCTTTGTATTGCCGCTTTACTCGGTGCTAGATGGCTAGAGGCAGGCTACTTTCCCCTAAGTAATCTCTACGAATCTCTCTTTTTCCTGACTTGGGGGATTACCACGATTCATCTGATTGCCGAAAATATGAGCCGCAGTCGGTTGGTAGGCGTTGCTACAGCACCGATAGCCATGAGTATCACGGCTTTTGCCGCGCTGTCGCTGCCATCAGAAATGCAGGTTTCAGAACCGTTGGTACCTGCTCTCAAATCCAATTGGTTGATGATGCACGTCAGTGTAATGATGCTCAGTTATGCAGCATTAATGGTGGGTTCGCTATTAGCGATCGCTTTTTTAATCGTCACTCGCGGCCAGAATGTCGAACTTCGTGGCAGTTCCGTTGGTACAGGTGCCTACCGCAGCAAGGACGAAACGAGTACTCGTGTCTCCTATCAACTCCAACGCAACAGTGAAAAGCAAATGCTCGCGACACCCGCCATCCTCAACAATTCTTCAACCCTAGCAGGTTCAGTAGACAATAAGGGTTCTGGTGGAAATACAGCCGTTCTCAATCTGACGAACACGTCTGATCCATCGATCTCAGAACTAGCCACTGCTCCCACTCTGTCTATGCAGCGCTTAAATCTTGCCGATACTCTCGACAATATTAGCTATCGTGTGATAGGACTGGGATTTCCTTTACTCACCATCGGGATTATTGCTGGTGCCGTTTGGGCAAACGAAGCTTGGGGCTCTTACTGGAGTTGGGACCCTAAGGAAACTTGGGCATTAATTACCTGGTTGGTTTTTGCCGCCTATCTCCATGCTCGTATTACTCGCGGCTGGCAAGGGCGGCGACCGGCGATTTTAGCCGCAACCGGATTTATCGTAGTCTGGATTTGCTATCTTGGGGTGAATCTGCTGGGTAAAGGATTACATTCCTACGGCTGGTTTTTCTAAGCGTTCAATCGAAGAATTCAGAAGGCAGAATGCACAATTCAGAATTGCTAAGATTGTCCCAATAAGAGAAAGACGCTCAATTGAGCCTCTCTTTGATCCAATCTCCTGACTCAGTGTTCCTGACTCCTGACTTCTTTGTTCAACGTTCTTTTGGGTGGACATTAAGCCAATCGCGCCAAAAGATACCAGCTGTTGACCCTTGCCTGACTACCACTGGAAAAAACTACAAAGATAATCGGGGAAAAACAGCGTGGATAATCAGTTTGAGCCACTTGCTACAGGTGAAGTTCTTTCAGTCGATGAGTCATTTCAACTCTTAATCGGGCATCGCACGTTCAGGGTTGGTGAATTGGAAGAAGCTATCAAAACACAGCTAGAATATGCGATTAGTGGCTGGACTCAACAAAAGGATGCCTGGTTTAGTGAAGAGGGTATCCCTTGTGAAGTTTTGAGATATTCAGCAAATGGCTGGCAAAAAGGAAAGGTAAGAATTAATCTGGAATTTCGCCCCCTAGACTCTGAGGAGGCAGCCCAAGAGGCAGCAGTAGCAGATAGCTGGGAGCAAGATTTCACTGCTGAAGAGTCTTCCGTCGATGTTTCAGAGGATATAGATTTCGACGAAGCACCAACGGATTTGGAGGATGAGTTCGACCTAGAAACCTCTTCGGCAGCGAGTGATTGGGCTGAAGGACTAGAAGAGGAACCTCTAACTAGCATGGAGGATGAATTGGCTCTGGAAACCCCAACCTCGGAAGTCAGCGATTGGGATCTAGAGCAAGAAGAGCCAAGCGCCATGTATGTCGAGATAGAAGAACAAGTCATCGTAACAGTCCCTCCTGATGAGGACTTGGATATGGCTGATATGTCAAGCGCCTTCGATGATGAGTTTGATCAAATTTCTGAAAGTATTGAACAAGAGCTAGAAGAGGTAGATACGCCAACAGCCAATGACGATGACTTGCTAGATTTGGGCGACATGTCAGATAGTGACGATGACTTGGATTTCGGCGACATGTCAGTAGGTGGTAACGATAATCTGGATTTCGGTGAAATGTCGGCTAGTGGGGAAGATGAGTTCCAGTTCGAGGACATTTCCTTTGGCAACGATTTAGAAGATGAGACTACTGATTCACTCTTGGATGATGTCTGGCAAGACATAAACCAGCCAAGTTGGCAGAACAATCAATAGTGGAGATAGATAGGGCAAGTGAATTAGAGCATTGAGATCAAGTTTTGCTCTAATGAGTGTCAATACCCTTCCCAAAGTTTTTTGCTGACAGCGAGTTGCCGATTGTTGAACCATGCCTGATCGTCCGAAGTGGACGCCGCTTCATGCGAAGCTACATCAAATTCTGCGGCAGCGACAGCTGTTGGCAAAGCAGCGACGTGTGTTAATTGCCGTGTCTGGTGGACAAGATTCCCTCTGTCTGACGAAGCTGCTGTTGGATTTACAACCCAAGTGGGAATGGCAGATTGCGATCGCTCATTGTGATCATTGTTGGCCAAAAGATCAGGGACTTGCCGCTCATGTGCAACAATTCGCTCAATCTTGGAAGCTGCCCTTTTATCTTCAAACAGCAGCTGAGCTAAAAACTAGCGAAGCTGCTGCACGCCAATGGCGCTATCAAGCTCTAATCGAAATTGCTCAGGCACAGGGCTACCAGGACGTAGTAACGGGTCATACTAAAAGCGATCGCGCAGAAACTCTCCTTTACAATCTGATCCGAGGTTCAGGAGCTGATGGCTTGCAAGCTCTCACTTGGGAACGTCCCCTAGCTGAGGAACTACGGCTTGTGCGTCCGCTCCTCGAAATCAGCCGTGCCCAAACCTTGCAGTTCTGTCAGCAGCAACATTTACCTATTTGGGAAGATGCGTACAATCAAGACCTCCACTATGCCCGCAACCGCATTCGCCAAGAGCTGCTGCCCTACTTACAAACTCACTTCAATCCCAAAGTAGAGGCGGCTTTAGCTCAAACGGCAGAACTTTTGCGGGCAGATGTTGCTTATCTCGAAGCAGCTGCTCAAGAACTCCGAGAGCAGGCAATGGCAGATGTTACTGGGGGAGAACAAGACAATAGTCCCTTTGTGGCCGACGGTTCTACCCTAAGATTAAATCGCTTAGTATTGCGACAGGCATCCCTGGCTCTACAACGCCGCGCCATTAGACAGTTTCTAAGCTTTGTGCAACAGGCAGCCCCTAGCTTTGAGCAAATCGAAGCAATGACTGCGTTAATTACAGCTCCCAACCGCTCTCAAACATCTTCTTTGCCCACAGGCATGATAGCCGTTGTAGAAGACAATTGGATTGTGCTGCGGCAAGCTAGGTAAGGGTTAGAAGGAGTTACCATCGGGAGACATAGACCGAGTTAGACGCCGATGTGCTGCCGTACACAACACTCATCATTAAAACCTAACCTTCAACTTGAGCTACGTCCCCCTGCGCCAACAATCTTCTAACTTTTAACTTTCTAACCTTCAACTCAAGACGCTGCAAACTCTGGCGACTGGATTAAGCTATTGATTGTTTGCTGCAACTGAGCAATCTCCTGTAGCTGGTAATCTCCAATTTCCTGAATTTGAGTCAGGGCATCTGCGATCGCCTCCAACTTCTGCCGAATTTCATTCAAGGTATCTTGTTGGGGCTGTAGTGTCTCTTGATAAAGATTTACCTGTCCCCACAGTTGAGCTACCTGGGATATGGAGGATTGCCAATTTTGCTCCATATTTTGCAATTCTTGCTGCTTAGCTTCTTGCTCACCCGTTTGATTGCGAATTAACTCCTCAGCTTGGCTGATGCTTTGGCGCATCTGCTCGATTTGGCTCTCTAGTTTTTGTAGTTCGGATTCTTGTTGTTGTCGCTGGGCTTCGATTTGGCTTAAAACTGGGCCTAAGTCAATTTTCTGGCTATCGGAGGTATTGCTGTCTGAGATGCCCTGCCGACGATGCAACACGCGCATGTGCTGATTGAGAATTTCTTCTCGCTCCCGCAAATTCCGGCGCGAACCGATTAATGATTCATCCAGCAGTTGGTAACGGTCTTGCTCTTCTGCTAACTCCGCCTCCAAGGAAATGCGATCATATTCACTCGCCTCATTCATCTTGGCTTGCACTTCTTCAATCCCTTGGCGCTGGGACGTTAGCTCCTCTTCTTGGTCATTGACAAAACGCTTGACCTTTTCTAAATCCTGCTGCAAGTTTTGGGTAATGTCTTGTAGTTCCCCCAGGGGCATATTTTCCAGGGCTTCGAGATCAATTTGTTGCCCTAACTTGACATCAGCTGATGTGGCTGCCAAACGAGCAATACAAGAGTGTAGTTCTTCTTGAGTTCGTAGCTGGAGACTCAGCATCTGCGCTGATTCCCGTTTCATCTCCAGAGCACTTTGCTGCACTCTTAACTCAACCGTTGCCCGATCTAATGAGTTCTGCGCTTGCTGTAACTCTTGCTTGCGGTTTTTGATTTCTTCCGCTTGGCGGTCAACTTCTGTTTGTCGTTCTGAAGCTGTAGTGCGTTGTTGCTCCAACTGTTGCCAGTGAGAATCCAGCACAGATTGCTGATTGTTGATCACTTCAAAGGCTAGATTCAGTTGTTCTCGTACCGCATCTGTGGGGACAACTGCTCCTGATAAGCGATCGAGCAATTCCTGAATGACAGCCGCCTGCTCCTCGTCCAGACCAACGGCTGAAGATTGGATTTGAGCGCTGAACTCCTCTAGACGTCGCTGCTCACCTCGGAGGTGTTCCCAAGCGCCCTCTAATTCCTGGCTCTTGCGCTCACACTCTTCTTTAAACCTTGCTGTTTCTTCCCTCGTACTCTCAAGCTCTTGACGTTGCTGCTCTAGCCGCTCAAAATCTGCCTCCATGGCTTGCATTTGTTCTAAGCGGGCTTCTATCTCCATCTCACGACGGTTCAGCTCTTGACTTTGATAAGTCAAAGACTGCTTCCATTGTTCGATTTCTTCTTCTTGACCTTTCGCCTTTTCCAATAAGCGAGAGAAATTTTGCAAATCCCTTGCCAGCCGCTGCCCTGCTGGCTCCATCTCTCCTTGAACTTGCTTTTGCGGTCCTAAGTTAACGATAACTAAGGACCCTGGATTCAAGTTACTGGCTTCTTCGGCAGGAACCACTTCGTCACTAGGCACAGCACTCCAACTCTGGTCAGTCCGCTGACAAGCCAGCAGTTTGAGTTCAGTTTTAGTGCTAAAAGGGCCAGTTTTCTGCTTTTGTACTTCTGCTAGATACAGCACACTGATGGTCCTCTTTACGTGTCTTGTGCCCAATTTTTGACTCAACTCAGCAAGTTTTTGCTCAGTCAGTCTAATTCAACTCAGTTATTAAAAGACTCCATTGCCAAATAGGAAAGTATCTTCATTCTTAACTGAGCAAATCTCTCTCCACAATTTGGCGAATATTACATTTAATTATAAAATGATACAAACAACTAAAATTTACATTTATAACAAAAATCCGCCTTTCTTTTTGTCGTTCTCTTAGCCAGGAACGTTACCCAGAGGAACAGTTCCTCGTGAGCTAAGGAGTCTCTGTGCTGAAAAAAGCTAGAGTCCTCTCTCATCCTAACCTGTTCCTCCTCAACTTAGAAAAAATTTAACTCCTTTGATGATAAGGACGCAACTGGCTTCCGTCAGCTTTGCGACCAAGATGACATCCCGCGGCTGGGTTAATCAGGAATCATCAACCCTATTGAGCGCTCTCCGTAGCATTAAACCTTAAATTATACTAAATGTAAGGGGAGGTCGCTATTGAGAGTTTGAACTCAAGCGTTAGATAATCTAGGCTTGGCGCAAAAGCCAAGTTAAGTATAAAGTTTAGTCTTGCTGTGTTTAGCAGCGGTAGAAAATAAAATTTACCGCCTGCTTTGCTCATTGTTTATTCCTAAACAGCAACAAGCGATCTCTTTACTCTGACACAGTTCGCTGGAATAGTGTCTTGACAAAGGTGATATAAACACCCATTTAGCACTAGTCATAAAGGAGCCACCATGTTATAGCCCAATGCTATATGACCGAGAGCCTTACTCTGACAAAGGAATTGAAGGCTATTCCCACTCTTACCGTTTGATTGGGGGAGCCAATTTTCCAATTTTGTGAAAGATTCAGGCATCACCCTTTCGCGTAAAAATCTTCTCACAATGGACGAACAGCACAATTCTCATTCATCCAACGGCTTTTAGGAGTACGCTTTCATTAAATGCAGGGAACCTTAAATGAAATTGATATTCG
>CBKWLJ010000405.1:0-8754 GCA_966675205.1 uncultured bacterium | reverse complement strand
GAAGCAAGAGGAAAGCGTTGGAAGTTTAAAGGGGATAAATTGGTGGAAGTGAGGGCAAGATGTGATAGCCCAACTTGTCATTATGCTAGAGGATTTCTCTGTGGGGCTTTGACGCAAAAACTGGGTGAGCAAGTTAAGGTGGCAGCCGTGGAAATGACTTGTCAATCGATGGCAGATGATTGTTGTCAGTTTGTGGTGCAAGTGGTGGAGAATTAGCTTGACTTTATCCATCGAGTCTCTTTCGCAGCGCATTTTGCTGGTTCCTCAGTGTATCGTGAGTCCCCACTGCACCTGTAATCAAGGGCATGAGATATTATTGGACAAACACCACCAGATGCAGGGGGTTGATATGGGATACGAAAGAACGCATTCATTTCAAAATAAGAGTTCCCACACGCCACTGCCAACGACTCGGTTTAGCACTCGCCCGTTTGCGGCTCCGGTACAGATGAAGCCGAAGGAGCAACAGACGCCAGAAGAGTTGGAAAATGAAGCCTTTAATCAGAACAAATTTGAAGCTTTTGGACTCCAGCTTAAGGAAAAGAGTGGCACAATCACGCCTGTCGAGCAGGAACGATTGGTTGTATTGCAAGCCAAGATGGATGATTTCTGGGCGCAGAGACAACAAAGGGCATCGCGGTTCGGTTTCGACTTTTCTGAAGCCATGCCAGAAGAAGATCTCCAAGCTAAGTCAACGCTACAGAGTGTGGAAGCGATCGCACAATTGAGAGATTTTCAGGAAATAGCCAATAACAGCCCACAAACTCAACCAACAGTTCAATTGCAGGCGATGGCTGACAATTATTCAGAGCAACAACAGCAACCCACCCAGAAAAAAGAAGGCTTTACACGAGCAACCACGAGCTTGATTACTTCTGTATCAAGTGGGCCCGTAGTGCAACGGAAGGTTAAGATTAAGGGTAAAAAAACAAAAACATACGCAAATTTTGGTGCTTTTCAAAAGTCCCCGTTCTATGAGACACTCATGACCCGTCTCGCTGAACTCAACGTTCCTCCAGAGGTAATTCAATTCCACCTCAAACAGCTCTTTTCCACGGATGTCGATTTCGAGAACGAACAACATTTTACGGAAGCACTAATTTATGACATCCAACATAAGAGTATGCCGGATCAGGAGCATACCTTACAGGAGCAGTACATGACACTTTACGGCTGGAAAAAACGTGAGGCTGGAAAGCAACCAGCAACGGCTACTGGAGCAGACGAACGCGAGCCTGAGACATTGAAGGTATACCGGACAATGAAATTAGAGGATTGGACAGAACTTGAAGGAGGTAACTACGCGAAGCTCAGTGGGCATTTAGGAGACTTCAAACAGGCTCAAAACTACTTATATCGTAAAAGCCCTGAGCCTAAAGTACTTATAGAATTTACACTGCATCCCGGAGCCGAACGGGATTTGTTTAGTAGTGGGATAATGGCGTTCCCGGATGTAAAGGGAAAGACTGTGCCTAATTTGATAAAAAGCACATTGATAAAAGAAGGGATGAGCGACTCATTCGCAAAAGCCTCAACGAACGAGGGTACAGCGCCGGATAAGGTTGGGGTTAAGTCAGAGGGGGGTGAAGCTGGGTTTAGTCTGGGGATCGGTGGTGGCACATCGGCTGAAGTATTTATGGGGCTAGTTGCACAGATGAATGTTATTGGGAGATCGGAGGCAGAATAGAAAGTAAGATATCATGCTAAACCAAGCAAAAATCTCTAACTCAGACTACTCTGAGTAGGAGAATCCCAATGTAAGCAAAAATACCGGACGATTAGAAATCGCGGCTACACAGACAACGCCTGCCTGGGGCAGGCTAAAGGTTAGTCCGCGCAGGCGGACTTCGTTTGTATAGCCCCAGACTTCGACGCTGAGGGGGAATTTACACATTTGGGATGCTCCCCTGTGAGTAGGGATAATAGAGGTAGTTCACCTTTCGATGACGGCTATGAAGCGAACAGATAAAGCTTGGGTGCGATCGCTAATGAGAGGCATAGTTCTGCTTTGTTTTACAGGGTTTTGCTTACTCCTAAATGTACCTATGGCATGGTCACAAGAAAATACGGTCAACTACACCCTTACTGACTTACGATTTCGGGATTTTTCTAACCAAAATTTAGAGGGAACATCCTTTGCCGCAGCAGAGATGCAAGGCGCAAATTTTCGGGGAGCAAATCTCAAAAATACAATTTTGACGAAAGCCTCATTTCTCCAAGCGGACTTAGTGGGAGCAGATTTTACAGAGGCATTTGCCGATCGCGTTAACTTTAATGAAGCCGATTTAACCAACGCCATTTTTACCGAGGCCATCCTGACTAGCAGTCGCTTCTTTGATGCAGTCATTACCGGAGCCGACTTTTCCGGTGCTATGATTGACCGCTATGAGGTGACATTGATGTGCGATCGCGCAGAGGGTGTGAATCCAGTTACAGGAGTTTCAACCCGCGAAAGCTTAGGGTGTCGGAGTTAAAAATTCGTAATTCGTAATTCGTAATTCGTAATTGCTCTAATACCAAGTTGCATTCATACGTAGTAGATCATTTTTTTTCGTGTCCTCGCGTCTCCGCATCCCCGTGTCTGTCTCCACTACTATGTTTGAACGCAACTGCGTATAATAAAAGGTTAAGGTCAATCCGCGACTTCAATCCTATAAGTCGCGGTACTTTAAACGCTAATCAATCAAAATTAAGTCGCGGTACTTTAAACGCTAATCAATCAAAATATCGTCCAAAGAATCATCTGGCATCAGTTGCCATTCAATATCAGGCACATTATCAAATGCCTGACGCAACGAAGTCTCCCACAATTTGCGGACTTTTGCCAAATAAGGGTCTCCCAAGCGCAGTTTCAACTGATGACGCATCACAAAAGTATCCGCTTCATACATCACTAAGTTAATCGGCGGCCCTACAGAAATGTTGGATTTTAAGGTCGAATCCAGGGAAAGAAGCGCGCACTTGGCTACTGCTTCTAGGGGGGTTTCATAAGTCAGAGTTCGGTCAAGGATGGGTTTGCCATACTTGGTTTCTCCAATTTGAAAGAAGGGTGTTTCTTTGGTGGCTTGGATAAAGTTTCCTTGACTATAAATCAGGAAAAGTTGTGGTTCCTCCCCTTTAATTTGACCTCCTAAGATAAAGTTACACTGATAGTCAATCTTATCCCGCTCCAAGTAAGGACGGTTTTCGTCTTGAATCTGTCGAATTTTACTGCCGATGTAGCGAGCAATATCATACAGAGTTGGGACGGTATGGAGATTCATTTCCTCCTGGTTTTTGATATCTCGGTGCAATTGGGTGAGAACTCCTTGTGTAATGGAGAGGTTCCCAGAAGTGCATATTAAAATCACTCGCTCCCCGGACTGGGAAAAGTCGAAGAGTTTTTGATAGGTAGAAATGTAATCTACACCCGCATTAGTGCGGGAGTCAGCGGCCATGACTAGACCGAAGCTAGTGATAATTCCCAAACAGTAGGTCATATTAATGCAAGAGTTTGATAGGAGATAGCATCACAGGAGCGACACAAGCGCCCACTCGATATAACAGCTTGATTGCTCTGAGTTCAGTATAAAAGTGTTGCGCTCACTGCGTTAGCGACTGTTTCTCCGGTGCATCTTACCTGTTGCCACTATCTCCGCGAGCTTTATAAGTATTTCCCTATCCCCAATTTAAGCTTAAACCCTCAGCGTGCAGGGGATTGCAGCATATCTAATTAAATTACTAAATATCGAGCGAATAACCGTATTATAAACAGGACTTAGCCTGAGACTACTCAAGTGCGATCACAAAACCCCCATCAACATTAGCGAAATTGTTCTGGAAGCAGCAAGCCGATCATTTTTGGGTTTGCTATGGCAGTATACCCCTGCTGTTTGTTTTGATTAAATAAGGCATCTTTATTGTCTTGGAAAGTTGGGCTTTGACTCCCCTGGTTTTTTTGGCTAGTTGTCTACCGTCAAAAATTAAGGATGAGTGCCCGAACAAGTTGATAATTGAAGTAGGGTTGAAGAGGAAGAGAGCGGTTCTCCCCGTTAGACGAGTACCGCAAAAGAATTCGTCAGCCGCCAAGATGATTCAACTTGTTGTTAACACTGCAACAAGATAAAACTTACTTACTGTTTTTTGTGCATCCACAAAAAAGGGGAATGAACGTTGAATATTTTAGAATTTTCCCTGCTCGTTTGGCTTGGTTCCTTGACTGCTGGCTTTTTAGGTGCACTCACTGGATTAGGAGGTGGAGTCGTAATTGTTCCCTTCTTAACCTCCGTATTTGGAGTTGATATCCGATACGCTGTTGGTGCTTCCTTGGTTTCTGTGATTGCAACCTCCTGCGGGGCCGCATCGGCATACATTAAAGAAGGTTACGCCAATCTGCGGATTGGGATGTTTCTGGAAGTAGCGACAACAATTGGAGCATTAATCGGAGCATTTCTCGCTACGATTGTTTCTGTGAAATCGCTAACTATTGTGCTTGCCATTGTGTTGCTGTATTCAGCCTACTTAACACAGCAAGCTCGGCCAGAAAATTCTGATGAATTACCACCGAGTCCTTTAGTCAGCCAGTTGAAACTGACTGGCACGTATCCAACTGCTGATGGACTAATGTCTTACAAAGCTCACTCTGTCCCCCTTGGGTTTGGACTGATGGGGTTAGCGGGAGTATTTTCAGGGCTGCTGGGCATTGGTTCAGGTGCATTTAAGGTTTTGGCGATGGATCAAGTGATGCGTCTTCCGTTTAAAGTGTCTACCACCACCAGCAATTTTACGATTGGCGTGACGGCAGCAGCATCAGCATCCGTTTACCTAGCACGGGGTTATATCGATCCGGGACTATCAATGCCTGTGATGTTGGGTGTATTGCCCGGTGCCTTTTTAGGAGCAAGAGTTCTGGTAGGAGCCAAGACACCAATTTTGAGAATTATTTTTAGTAGTGTCCTCATCGTTATGGCATTGAAAATGGTCTACAACAGTCTGATCGGGGGTTTTTAGGATGTATCAGTTGGATTCTGAAGAAAATAACTGGAGTTCAAAACACTTGACGCAGACAGAAGCAAAAGTAGTACAGGAGGCTCAAGTTGTTGCACTCCCATTGCCATCGGAAACCACAGAGTTTGGTATCCCAATTTTAGAGGTAGAGGGGAGACAGCAAGCTGTATCGATATCGGGCGATCGCTCACTTGAACAATTGATCAGCTATCTTTTGAAATATGGTGTTCTGCTTTCTAGCGCAATTGTCTTGACAGGCGGCATTTTATACTTGATGCGCTACGGAACTGAGCCAGTCAATTACCAATTTTTTCAAGGAGAACCAGCAGTGTTATGTTCTCCTAATGGTGTAGTAATTGCCGCTTTATCAGGGAGTTGCCGTGGCTTTATTCAATTTGGATTGCTACTCCTGATTGCTACTCCAGTCGCACGCGTCGTATTTTCCTTTTTGACTTTCCTACGACGCCGAGATTTTATTTACGTTATTTTGACCTTATTAGTATTACTAGGATTCATCTATAGCTTCATTAGAACGTATTTCTAAGAAGCATAACTTTGGGAGATTGGTCGTAGGTGGGCAATGCCCACCCGACAAGAGAAGTGTAGCGTTGTCAGGACTTACGCAAATTTACTGTTAAACCGCCATTTGTAGGGGCGATTCATGAATCGCCCCTACTATATATGGTATCCATGCGTAAGTCCTGGTTGTTTTTGGATGCCCCCTAATGATGTCAGCAAGAGCTTCAACTTAGTTGGATTACGCGTCGCTTAACTCAAGCTACAGCAATCCGATTTGAGCTATAAACTTTGGCTATTTACATCCCTGACTTTTTGAAGAAGTCGGGGATTTGTGCGTTCCCCGATCGCTTCTGCCAGATGCTACAATCTAAACTCACGCGCAAATGGCGCGACGACGTCCGCTCCAAAGGGCTGCGCCCACATTGATTAACTGCAAACCCTACGATTTCCTTTGCCTGATAAGCGGACACAGGCGGTAATGGAGGAAGTCGCATGTCTAATTTTATTGCCAACGGTCGCTTAAACCTGGAACAACAGAAGAAGCGAGCTAAAGAGTTGCTCCATCAATTTCACGCGGCTCAAGACTCTGCCCTCAAACGCTTTCAACAGCATCATCCTCAAGCCAAGCATTTGAGCACCACAAAACTGGCATCTTTTCAACCCAAACTTAGCGATGCTCAATTAGTCATTGCCAGAGAAAACGGTTTATCCAGTTGGCGGAAACTCAGAGCGCACATTCAACGCCTCGATCGCGCCAAACAAGATATCGCCCTTGGTATTACCTCACCTGTCGATGCTGATTTGCAAACATTACATCTGCGGTGCGGCTCAGATATTCAAAATGACTTGAATATTGCGGGATTTTCCGGCGACTTTCTCGAATTTGCCGACCCTTACTGTCAAGGCCCCGTCCCCGATTGTACAAATTTATCTCAATTCCTTGACATCCGAGCCAGTTTCATTGCTCAGGCATATGGGATTGCTCTTCACGATGCGCGAAACCGCCTGGAACGCGAATATCGTCGTTTGCAAACGAGTTCCACTTATGAGCGAGTAGTGCTGTGGTTTGAGCATGATACTTATGATCAACTCATTCTCGCCTATGTGCTGCACTATTTCTGGCAATCTCCCTCTCGCCCCAAGCATTTGGAACTGATCTGTATTGGTGCATTTCCCGGTATTCAGCGATTTGTGGGATTAGGGCAACTCTCACCCGAAGTTTTGCGATCGCTCTGGGAGCAGCGACAACCGATAACTGATCAGCACCTGCAATTAGGACATCGAGTTTGGCAAGCGCTCACTGCTTCATCCCCGATGGAACTGATGAAAATTATTGAGACGGGAACGCCTCTGATTTCACCCATGGCTCACGCGCTGCGACGACATCTGCAAGAATTGCCTTGGGTTGAAGATGGTTTAAGTTTAACCGAACGGCTGACGCTAGAAATCTTGTCCCAACAAGGTGCAATCACTGCTCATCGTCTCTTCAAAACCTTGGTTTTAGAAAAAGAACCATTACCATACTTGGGAGATACGATGTATTGGTATGTGCTCAATCATCTCTATCAAAGCGAGAATCCCCCGTTTGAGATTACAGCAGAGACACGAGAATTACCTTGGTTTGAGCGCGTACTTCAACTGACTGAAACGGGACAAACTTTATTGCGTGGTAAGGTAAATTGGCGGGGTATACACAAATGCGATCGCTGGGTGGGTGGCATCCATCTCACCAGCAATCAATCCTTTTGGATGTGGAATGAACAACAAGAACGACCTAATAATTCGTAATTCGTAATTCGTAATTCGTAATTAAGCGAGTACTCCGAACTACGAATTGTAGGAGATGGTCAAAAGTTAAAACTCTTGTGGGGTGGGCATCTTGCCCGCTCCAGAATTCAAATTTGCGAACTACGAATTGTTAATAGGAGATGGTCAAAAATTAAAACTCTTGTGGGGTGGGCATCTTGCCCGCTCCAGAATTCAAATTTGCGAAATCAAACAACTGAGTATCGGCAAGATGCGAAGGGGAGACGTTTTGAAGACTATGGAATAAATTTTCAATTCGTCCGGGATATTCCTGTTCCCAAGCTTGCAAAAGCTGCTTGATTTGCGATCGCTGTAAGTTCTCCTGAGAGCCACAAAGCTGGCAGGGAATGATGGGAAACTGCCTGAAGGTGGCATATTGCTCAATATCTTGCTCTGAGCAATACGCTAGCGGTCGAATAATGATGTGCTTTTTATCATCACTCAGTAGTTTGGGGGGCATTGCTTTGAGTTGTCCACCGTGGAACATATTGAGAAACAAGGTTTCTACAATATCATTCCGATGGTGACCTAGAGCAATTTTGGTTGCTCCCTCTTCGCTAGCGATGCGATAGAGAATGCCACGACGCAAGCGCGAACACAAGCCGCACATCGTCTTGCCTTCGGGGATTACCCGTTTAACAATGCTGTAGGTATCTTCTTCGACAATTCGGTACGGTATCCCTCTAGAGGCTAAATACTCTGGCAGGATGTGTGCTGGAAATCCTGGCTGTTTTTGGTCTAAGTTTACCGCGAGGATATCGAATTTTATAGGGGCTTTGCGCTGGAGGCTCAGTAACAAGTCAAGTAGGGTGTGGGAATCTTTGCCACCGGAGAGGCACACCATGATGCGATCGCCATCCGCAATCATGTTGTAATCTTGAATCGCTTTTCCGACTAAGTGGCGGAGGTGTACCTCCAATTTTTTGAAGGTTTTTGAGCTGAGAACCTTCGTTGCTTCCATGCCAGCATTTCCTATGGTTTTCAATGCTTAATTCTAGTTGGGTTCCCGCAGCCTGCTCAACATGCGCTGATCGCGCACAACGAAACAATTCATATTCCTTGGAGCCTTCTAATACCGAGTTGCGTTCAAACATAGTAGTTGAGACAGACACGGGGACACGGGGACGCGGAGACGCGGAGCAAATGAATGTTCTACGTATGAATGCAACTGCGTATAACCTGAAAATAAGGCAGAAGATGGAAGGCTCCAAGGCAGAAATGAAAATTCATATTCCTTGGAGCCTTCTACCCTCTGTCCTCTGACTTATTTTCAAGACAGCCGCCCATGTGTTCAAGCTCACAACGAAAAAATGAAAAATTCCCTCTCCTGAATTCTGACTCCTGAATTCTGACTCCCTGACCCCTGACCCCTATTTTCAAGCTAGTCATACTAGGGCGTGTCATCAAATAGGTGCCGACCTAGTTTAAAATCAGTAGCCTTAG